>NZ_JBSSGJ010000006.1:0-218707 GCF_054063535.1 Sinomonas sp. RB5 | reverse complement strand
CCCGCCACAGCCGAACTGTCTACACTCACGTGAGACACGATCCGTCCACACTCACCTGAGACAGGAAGTGTCCACGGACTCCTGAGACATCACACGGCGGATCGCCCACGAGATGCGTACCCGAAACGCCGGATCGCCCACGAGATGCGTACCCGAAACGGGGGGTGGGGCGGGGGCGTGTATCGCTTCGGCAACGGCGCCTCCCGCCTCTGGTCAAACGGTGACCGGGATGGAACAGTGGGCCTCGAGCGCGCGGTATCCATCGCGCTCAGGGGGATGACTCGATGCACTCCGCACCTCTTCGGGGGCGCCGGCGGCCTGCCGCGGTCCACACCGTCGTGGCGCTGTTCGTCGCCGGCGTCCTCGTCGGGTGCTCCGCCGGACCGTCCCCCGCTCCGCCGTCGGCCGCGTCACCAGGCGGCGCGTCACCGGGCGGGGCGACCTCCCAGGAGACCGCGGCGATCCACCGCTTCACGTCCCATCCGCTCTCCTTCCGCTACCCCTCCGACTGGTCGGTGGCGGCCGAGGTCCGCCCGATCGGGCCCGGCGGTGAGGTGCGCGAGACCGCCACGGTGGTCGACCGTGCGGGGCGCCGGCTCCTCGACGTCTTCGTCAACTGGGCCCCGCAGGACGTTGGCACGGAGGTCACCCGCGCCGTCCTCGACGCCGAGCCTGTGCCCGGGCTCGGCTCGGCGGCCGTGCGCCCGGGGTACTACGCCTTCTATGCGGAGACCGAGGCCGGCGCCGTGGGGCCGGATAGGGCTCCCGCGGTCACGTACTCGATGACGCTCTCCCCGGGGCGCCCGCTGGACGGCCCGGGCCAGCGGCACGGCAGCCCGTTCGACAGCACCGTCCAGATCGCCGCGGGGTACTCGGTCGGAGCCGACGCGAGCGCCGACCTCATGACGTTCCGCGACGCCGCCGAGGCCCTCCGCTGGCTCGGCTCGCCCGAGGGGCAGCGGCTGAAGGCGATCCTGACGAGCCTGACGGTGTACTAGGAGGCCGCGGCGGGCAGGACCACGAGGTCGGCCCTGCCGTCGGTGAAGAACTCGTCGCCGCTCGCGTTGTGCCCCATCTGCGGATCGGTCCGCTGGAACAGGCGCCCGGGAAGGCCGAGCGAGCCCGCGATGTAGCCCCGCTCGGCGTCCACGTTGGGATCGATGTGATGGGTGGGCAGCTTGGCCGGGCCGGCGAACTCGATGCCGTCGTCGAAGCTGGCCGTCGCCTCCCACACGTTCCGGCCGTCCGGCGCGGTGAACCCGGTCCGCCAGATGCGGATGTGGTGGCGCTGGCGCAGCGAGTTCGCGGCGGTGGCCTTCTGGAACGCGAGGGTCTCGGGCTGGGCGTCCATGAACGCCGGCGTGACGGGCGCCGAGGCGTACTGGCCGCCCTGGAACCCGACGGCGAAGGCCCGCAGGGTGTTGGCGAGGGTGGAGGGATCGGCCTCCTGCCATCCGGCGCGCGTGAAGGCCCGCACCACCTGCTCCTCGGAGCCGACGAAGACGAAGCTGGCCGGCTCCATGCGGCTCCCCGTGAGCGTCTCGCTGTAGAGCGGCAGCCGGGAGAAGGCCGCGGGGTCCAGCGACGGCAGTGCCTGGGTGGTCGCCTGCGCCGTGTGCTCCTGCGGGTGGACGAACGCCGGCCCCAGCCCGGCCGCGAACACGAGCGCCGCCGTGGGGGCGAGCGCGATGGCCCGGCTCGGGATTCCGGGACGACGCCGGACTCGCCGGAGGGGGAAGCGGGCGGCGATCTCGAGCGCGCCGACGACGGCGGCGAGCAGCGCCGCTCCCAGGAGCATCCCGCCCCACACGTCGGAGACGTAGTGCGCCCCGAGGTACACCCGGCTCGCGGTCACGGCCAGGACCGCGAGGAGGTAGGCGGAGACCGTCAGGGTCCGCGCCCAGACCGAGCGGAGGGACTTGAACACGAGGTAGGCGATGATCCCGAACACCACCGTGGCCCGCACCGAGTGCCCGCTGGGGAAGCTCGGGGACGTCTCGACCACGAGCGCCAGTGCCGTGTCGGGTCGCGGCCGGCCGCCGATGTCCTTCGCGACCGTGAAGAGGAGCTCCTGCGCCGCCACGGTGCCCACCACGGCCGCCGCGAGGAGCCGTTCTCGCCGCCACCACAGGACGGCGACGGCGATCACCGCCATCACCAGGATGGACGGGAAGCTCCCGAGCGTCGTGGCAATGGTGAACACTGCCGTCTCGCCCGGCGTGCGGACGGACGGCATGAGGTGCTCGATCCGTGCGTCGACCTGCGTCAGCGGCCCCCGCGTGGCGACGGTGACGGCGAGCTTCAGGAACGCCACGAGTGGCACGGCGGCAATCACCGCGGTCGCGGTGAGCCAGAGGCCCGAGGCCCGGTCGAGACGGAACCTGTCCCGCAGCCAGGGGAGGGGCGCGGCCTCGGAGGTGAGGGCCCGCACCACGTGCTCGTTGGTGCGCAGCCCCGACCATGCGGACGCGGCAAGGGAGCGCATCACGGCCGTGGGCGCGGCGAGCGCGCGGACGAGCGCGAGCACGAAGGCGGCGCCGAAGACCACCTCGAGGAAGACCGCTGCGAGGAAGAGCATCGGGGAGATGAACAGCGACAGGGTCCTGACCGCGTAGACGCCGGCCGCCATGAGCGCCGCCATCACGGCCGCCAGGGCGAGGTGCCGGCCGGGCCCGTGCGCGGTGCGGCTGTCCGTGCGGCTCTCCGGAAGGGTCTGCCGGTTCGCAGTCATGCCCCGATCCTTCCCCCGGGCGTCTAAGGAGAATCTAAGAAACGCGGGCGGCCGCGGCACGTCCCCGCGCCGAAGAGCTCAGTCGTAAACATCGGGTGCATATGGGGCAACTTGTGCGGTAGGGTGGGTCCACAGTTCCCCCACACTGGAAGGCCTGCCTTGGAAGAGCTGCGCATCGAGGAGAACGGCAACCTCGGTCCCATCGATTCGTCCCGCGTCCCCCGCTTCGCCGGGGCGGCGACGTTCGCCCGCCTGCCCCGCCTCGACCAGGTGGCCCGCGCGGACGTGGCGATCGTGGGCGTCCCGTTCGACGCCGGCGTCTCGTACCGCCCGGGCGCCCGCTTCGGCGCCAACCACGTCCGCGAGGCGAGCCGCCTCCTGCGCCCGTACAACCCCGCGCTGGACTCCTCGCCGTTCGCCAACGCCCAAGTCGCCGATGCCGGGGACATGGCCGTGAACCCGTTCAACATCCACGAGGCGATCGAGGCGATCCAGCAGGACGCGCTCGATCTGACGGCCGACGGGGCGCGCCTCCTCACGCTCGGCGGCGACCACACGATCGCCCTCCCGCTCCTGCGGGCCGCGTCCGAGCGGGCGGGGGAGCCCGTGGCGCTGCTGCACTTCGACGCCCACCTCGACACGTGGGACACCTACTTCGGCGCCGAGTACACGCACGGCACCCCGTTCCGCCGGGCGGTCGAGGAGGGCATCCTCGACACGGAGGCGCTCTCCCACGTCGGCACCCGCGGCCCGCTGTACGGCAAGCGCGACCTCGAGGACGACCGCCGCTTCGGCTTCGGGATCGTCACCTCCTCGGACGTCTACTACCAGGGCGTGCGCGAGGTCGTCGCCAAGCTGCGCGAGCGCATCGGCGCCCGCCCGCTCTACGTCTCGGTGGACATCGACGTCCTCGACCCGGCCCACGCCCCCGGCACGGGCACCCCGGAGGCAGGCGGGATCACGAGCCGCGAGCTCCTCGAGATCCTGCGCGGCCTGCGCGGGCTCAACCTCGTCGGCGCCGACGTGGTCGAGGTCGCCCCCGCCTACGACCACGCCGAGGTCACCGCCGTGGCCGCGAGCCACGTCGCCTACGACCTCGTGACCCTCATGAGCGAGCTGCCTGCCGGCGGTGCCCGGTGAGCCCCGTCGAGTCGCCCTGGACGGGCGAGGCGCAGGCGCTCCAGGTCGCGGCCCAGGGAGCGCAGGCCCGGGAAGCATCCGCCGCGGTGGCGGCGGAAGGCGAGGAGGCCGGCGTCGTGCGCGGGGCCGGTCCCCGCAACGGCGGTGACCTCGTGGTCGAGACGCTCGAGGCGCTCGGTGCGAAGACCGTGTTCGGCATCCCCGGGCAGCACGCGCTGGGCCTGTTCGACGCCATGGGCCGGGGGAGCCTCTCCTTCGTCTCGAGCCGGGTCGAGAACAACTCGGCCTTCGCGGCGGACGGCTACTCGCGCGCCACGGGCGAGGTGGGGGTCCTCTTCCTCTCGACCGGCCCGGGCGCCCTGACCTCCCTCTCGGGCCTGCAGGAGGCCTACGCGACCGGCGTTCCGATGGTCGTCATCGCGAGCCAGATCCCGCTCGAGGGCCTCGGTGCCCGGCGCAAGGGCATGCTGCACCAGCTCGACGACCAGAAGGCCTCGGCCGCGAACGTCACCAAGAGCCAGCGGCTCATCCAGCACGCCTCCGGCATCCCCTCCGCCATCCAGGACGCCTGGACGGACGCGATCTCCTCCCCGCAGGGGCCGGTGTGGGTCGAGATCCCGCAGAACGTGCTCCTCGATCCCGTCATGGTCCCGCCCGTGGAGGACGCCCTCGCCGAGGCCGCGGACAACCCCCCGCGGGTCGAGCTGGTCCGCGAGGCGGTCAACTGGCTGCGCGGGGCGCGCCGGCCCGCCATCATCGCCGGCGGCGGCACCCGCCGCGGCCACGCCGAGGCCTCCCTGCGCCGCCTCGCCGAGCAGCTGCGCGCGCCCGTCATCTGCACCCCGGGCGGCAAGGGGGCCTTCCCCTGGGAGCACCCGCTCTCGCTCCAGTCGTGGATTGAGGACCGGCACATGACCGAGGTCCTCGAGGATGCCGACGTGCTCGTGGTGGTCGGCTCCTCCCTCGGCGAGGTCACCTCCAACTACTTCACGTTCGAGCCGCGCGGCCGGATCATCCAGATCGACGCCGAGCCCCGCGTGCTCGAGTCCAACCGGCCGGGCCTGGGCATCCGCGCCGACGCCGGGCAGGCCCTCGCCGCGCTCGAGACCGCCCTCGCCGCGCCCCCCGCCGGCGCTGCCGCCGCTGCCGCCGGGCGCGGCGCCGGCCCGGACTGGCACGGGAAGTCGCCCGAGGACGTGGTGGCGGAGGCGCTCGGGAAGGTCCGCGCGCGGCTCGAGTCCCAGGACCTGGCCAAGGAGCTGGCCTTCATGGCGGACGTCCGCGCCGCCGTGCCGGACGACATGCAGACCTTCTGGGACATGACCATCTCCGCCTACTGGGCCTGGAGCTGCTGGGACGCGCGCCGGGGCCAGTTCCACTCCGCCCAGGGCGCCGGCGGCCTGGGCTTCGGCTTCCCCGCCGCGATCGGCGGGGCCGTCGGCCTGGCCACGCTCGGGCGGCCCGCCCGGGTCCTGGCCGTCTCCGGCGACGGCTCGGCGATGTACTCGATCGCCGAGCTCGCCACCGCGCGCCAGCACAACGTTCCGGTCACCTGGCTCATCGTGGACGACGGCGGCTATGGGATCCTGCGCGAGTACATGGAGGACGCGTTCGGCAAGGCCACCGCGACCGAGCTCGCGCGCCCCGACTTCGTGGCCCTCGCCCAGTCCTTCGGCGTTCCTGCCCGGCGCGTGCCGGTCGGGGGCGTGCGGGAGGCGCTCGAGGAGAGCCTCGCCGCGGACGGGCCCAACGTCGTCGTGGTCGAGACGCTCCTGAAGATGTTCGCCCCGACCCATCTCGGCTAGCCCCGCCCGGCCGCCCCGCCTCCCGTCTGGGGGCCGCCCTCTAAGAGTCACCTTCTGGAAGTCACCTTCTGGGGGTCACGTTCTGGGAGTCACTCGATGTGACTCCCAGAACGTGACCCCAGATGCGTATCGCCGCCGCGCACGACGCCGGCTCCTCGCCTCGTGTTGCTAAGGTCACCTTCCGAATTAGTTTGCACAAGCAACCATCGACTGTATAGTTGTTGCAAGCAATCAATTGAGGAGGGGCGGCCCATGCCTGTCGATCCCGGAACGGCGCGGGAGCTGATCCACCGCGTCTTCGACCTGCAGCGGGTGGTCCGCTGCCTGTCGACCTCCGAGCTGAAGCACGGAGAGCTCGGCGTCGCATCGCAGGGCGTCCTGCGCGTGATCGGCGAGCACGGCGGCCGCGCTGTCGACCTCGCCGGGAAGCTCGGCGTGAGCGCCCCGGTGCTCAGCCGGCACCTCGCCGAGCTCGAGGGCCTCGGGCTCGTCGAGCGCCGCCGCGACCCCGACGACCGGCGCGCGCAGCTCGTCGGGCTCACCGAGCGCGGCTACCGGGTCCTCGAGGAGATCGAGGAGCACCGCATCCAGCGCCTCCAGGGCTACCTCGCCGACTGGGACGAGGGCCGCGCCGCGGCCGCCGTCGCCGCCATCGGCCAGCTCTCCGAGGCCCTGCGCTCCAGCTCCGGCCACCGCCCCGCCCCGACCACCACACCGACCGACAAGGAGGAAGCCCTTGCAGCCCGCTGACGCGGCGGCTCCGCAGATGAGCCACAAGCAGATCCTCGAGGCCCTCACCGGCCTCCTGGCAGCATTCTTCACCGCGATCCTCTCGAGCACGATCGTCTCGAACGCCCTCCCGACGATCATGGCCGACCTCAAGGGCACCCAGACCGACTTCGCGTGGATCATCACGGCCTCACTCCTCGCGAGCGCGGTCACGGTCCCCATCTGGGGCAAGCTGGCCGACCTGTTCGACAAGAAGCTGCTCACGCAGCTCAACATCATCATCTTCGTGATCGGCTCCGTGGTGGCCGGGATCTCGCAGAGCATCCCCGAGATGATCGCAGCCCGTGTAGTGCAGGGCATCGGCATGGGCGGTCTCATGGCGCTCGCCCAGGCGATCATCGGCGCCATGATCCCGCCGCGGGAGCGCGGACGCTACTCCGGCTACATGGGCGCCGTCATGGCCGTCGGCACGGCTGGCGGCCCGCTCCTCGGCGGCTTCATCGTCGACTCGCCCCTCGGCTGGCGGTGGACGTTCTTCGTGTGCGTGCCGCTCGCCGTCGTGTCGCTGATCCTGATCCAGGCCACGCTCAAGCTCAAGCACGTCCGCCGGCACGCGAAGATCGACTGGCTCGGCTCGCTGCTGCTGAGCGCCTCGGTGAGCACCGTGCTCATCTGGGTCTCGTTCGCGGGGCAGCCGGGCTACTACGACTGGTGGTCGTGGCAGACCGGTGCGATGCTGGGCGGCGCACTCGTCGGGATCGTGCTGCTCATCATCGTCGAGTCCAAGGTCGCCCAGCCGATCATCCCGCTGAAGATCATCGCGGACCGCACGACGGCGCTGAGCATCATCGCCTCCGCCGCGGTCGGCGTCTCGATGTATGCGTCCTCGTCCTTCCTCGGCCAGTACTTCCAGGTGGCGCGCGGCGCCACCCCGACCGAGGCGGGCCTCCTCACGCTGCCGATGATCGCGGGCAACTTCCTCGGCTCGGTCGTCACGGGCCAGCTCATCACCCGCTTCGGGCGGTGGAAGGGCTATCTCCTGGCCGGAACGGTGTTCACCGCCGGCGGCATGGGGCTCCTGGGCACGATCGACCACACGACCGACCTCGCCGTCACCGGCGTGTTCTCGTTCGTCCTCGGCCTGGGCCTCGGCATGACGATGCAGAACCTCGTCCTTGCGGTACAGAACACGGTGCCGGTCGCCATCATCGGCACGGCGAGCTCCACCGTCGCGTTCTTCCGTTCGGTCTTCGGGGCCATCGGCGTCCTCGTCCTCGGCACGGTCCTCAACAATCGCTCGACTGATCTCATCACCCAGGGCCTCGCGGCCAAGGGGATCAAGGTCCCGGCCGGCTCCACCGGCGGCGCGAGCCTGGACTTCAACGACATGCCGGCCCCCTTGGCGGGCGTCGTCCGCGCGGCCTTCGGCGACGCCTCGGCCGAGTCCTTCCTGGTCGCAGGCATCATCGGCGTCGTCGCAGTGCTCGCCGTCCTCTTCATCAAGGAGGTCCCGCTGCGCCGCACCGTGGACATCGTCAAGCCCGCCCAGGCGGCCGGCGCCCCCGGCGCGGACCCGGCCACGGCCGCCCTTCCGTCCGTCGCCCCGATCGGAGCGCACGACGCCGCCGCCTCGCCCGAGGCGCCCGGCTCGCCGTCGTCCGTCCCCGCCGCAGACGAGAGCGAGCCCGTCAGGGCCGGACGGCCGGCCGCCGCCTCGGCGCGCCGGGCAGCGATCCGCGAGGTCCTCGCCGGCGCCGAGGGGGAGGGCGCGGCCCTGGACACCGAGCTGGCGCTGCTGCTCGCCGAGTCCGCCCCGGCCGCCGCGCAGGCAGCCGCACCCGCCGCCGCCGGCACGCTCGAGGCGCTGCAGGAGACCCAGCGCATCCTGGCGCGCCAGCAGGCCCAGCTCGCCTCGCTCATGGAGCGCCTCGCCGGCCAGCTCGACGAGCAGCAGCGCCTCGCCGCCGAGCAGGGCGCGACCGCGAAGGCCCAGGGCGAGACCGCGGCCCAGCTCGCCCAGCTCCAGCAGGAGCTCGACGCCGAGCGGCAGCTGCAGAAGGAGGCGGCGCTGTACCTCGCCACGCGGGGGCGGCACAGCGCCAACTGACGGCACCGGACACAACGGGCAGCCTGCGGACAGAGCACGTCCGCAGGCTGCCCGTTTAGTCCTCAAGGCGGATGCCCGCGGGCGTGCGCCGGGCCTACGCTGGACACGCCCCGCTCGGCACCGGCGGAGCCCGACCGCAAGGACCTCGATGCTCCTCACTCTCATCCGGCGCTACGGCGCCCGCTACTGGCCCTGGATCGCCGCCGTCGTGGTCTTCCAGCTCGCCACGACGATGGCCACCCTGTACCTGCCCAGCATCAACGCCCAGATCATCGACCAGGGCGTGGCCAAGGGGGACACGGACTACATCTGGCGCCAGGGTGCGCTCATGCTGGGCATCGCGTTCGTCCAGGTCCTCACGGCGATCGCCGCGGTCGACTTCGGTTCGAGGACGGCCATGGCGTTCGGGCGGGACCTGCGCCAGGGGGTGTTCCGCAGGGTCACCTCCTACTCCGCCCAGGACCTCCAGCGCTTCGGGGCCCCCACGCTCATCACCCGCGGCACCAATGACGTCCAGCAGGTCCAGATGGTCATGCTCATGGGGCTGAACTTCATGGTCTCGGCCCCGATCATGTGCGTGGGCGGCATCATCATGGCCCTCAACGAGGACGCCGGGCTGTCCTGGCTGGTCTGGGTGTCGGTGGGCGTGCTGTTCGCCGTCGTCGGACTCCTCGTCTACCTGCTCATGCCGCTGTTCCGGAAGATGCAGTCCCGGATCGACTCCATCAACGGCGTGCTGCGCGAGCAGATCATCGGCATCCGCGTGGTCCGCGCGTTCGTGCGCGAACGGTTCGAGGAGGAGCGCTTCGCGGACGCCAACCGGGCCCTGACGGACATCTCGCTCAAGGTCGGGCAGATCTTCGTGCTGATGTTCCCGATCATCATGCTGCTGCTCCAGGCCGCCACCGCGGCGGTCCTGTTCTTCGGCGGCCACCGCGTCGACTCGGGGGACATGCAGATCGGCTCGCTGACGGCGTTCATGCAGTACCTGCTCCAGATTCTCATGGCCGTCATGATGGGCACCTTCATGGCGATGATGATCCCGCGCGCCACCGTATGCGCCGACCGGATCGGGGAGGTCCTCGGCGTCGAGCCCTCCATGGGCGAGCCCGCCGAGCCCGTGGTGCCGGAGAAGGCCGAGGGCGTCGTCGAGTTCCGCGATGTCTCCTTCGCGTACCCGGGCGCCGAGGCCCCCGTCCTCAGCGGCATCTCCTTCACCGCCCGCCCCGGCCAGACCGTGGCCGTCATCGGGTCGACGGGCTCGGGCAAGACGACCCTGCTGAACCTCATCCCGCGCCTGTATGACGCGGCCGAGGGCGAGGTCCTGCTCGACGGGGTGCCGCTGGGCCGGATGCCGCGCCACGAGATCACCGCGCGCGTGGCCATGGTCCCGCAGCGGCCGTACCTGTTCTCCGGCACGATCGCGCACAACCTGCGCTTCGGCAAGGACACGGCGTCCGACGGCGAACTCTGGGACGCGCTCGAGGTCGCGCAGGGCGCCGAGTTCGTCCGCGCCAAGCCGAAGGGGCTCGACTCGCCCATCTCGCAGGGCGGCACGAACGTCTCCGGCGGCCAGCGGCAGCGGCTCTGCATCGCCCGCGCGCTCGTGGCCCAGCCCAAGGTGTACCTCTTCGACGACTCCTTCTCGGCCCTCGACGTCGCGACCGAGGCGCGGCTGCGGCGCGCCCTCAGGGACCGCACGCACGAGGCGACCATGATCGTCGTCGCCCAGCGCGTCTCCACCATCATGGGAGCCGACCAGATCCTGGTCCTCGACGGCGGGAAGATCGTGGACCGCGGAACGCATGAGGAGCTGCTCGAGACGTCGCCGACGTACCAGGAGATCGTCCAGTCGCAGATCAGCGCCGAGGAAGTCCAGAGCGTCGCGGGAGCCGCGGGAGCCACGGGGGAGCAGGCATGAGCCAGGACAGCACGCGCGCCGCGGCGCCGGACGCGGAGCCTGAGGAGACCGGGGCCGAGGAGGCCCCGGCGCCCAGGAGCGGCCACGGAGGCGGCGGGTTCGGGCAGCAGATGCCCACGCAGAAGGCCAAGGACTTCCGCAGGACCGCCCAGCGGCTCCTCGGACTGATCCGCTCGGAGATGGGCTGGATGGCCGTGGTGGTCGTCTTCATCATCGTCTCGGTGGTCCTGTCCGTGATCGCGCCCAAGATCCTCGGCAAGGCCATGGACGTCATCTTCGCCGGGGTGATCGGCAAGCAGATGCCGGCCGGAGTGACGAAGGACCAGGTCATCGCGGGCCTGCGCGCCCAGGGCCAGAACAACGTCGCGGACATGCTCTCGGCCATGAACCTCGTGCCCGGGCAGGGGATCGACTTCAACGAGCTGACCCTCCTGATCGCGGTCATCCTCGTCATGTACTTCGTGGCGAGCCTGTTCATGTGGGCGCAGGGGTTCATCCTCAACCGCGTCGTGATGCGGATCGTGTACCGGCTCCGCCGCGACGTCGAGGCCAAGCTCAACCGGCTGCCGCTCGGGTACTTCGACACCCGCCAGCGTGGAGACCTGCTCTCCCGGGTGACCAACGACGTCGACAACGTCCAGCAGGCGCTCCAGCAGGCCTTCTCCCAGCTGCTCTCCTCGATCCTGCAGGTGCTGGGCATCATCGTGATGATGTTCATCGTCTCGTGGGAGCTGGCCCTCATCGCCCTCGTGGCGCTGCCGCTCTCCGCGGTCGTGACGGGCGTGATCGGCACGCGGAGCCAGAAGCTGTTCAAGGCGCAGTGGCGGGACACGGGCATCCTCAACGGGCATATCGAGGAGTCCTTCTCCGGCCACGAGCTGGCCATCCTGTTCGGCCGCGAGAAGGAGATGGTCGAGGGCTTCGACGGCAAGAACGAGGACCTCTACCGGGCGTCCTTCGGCGCCCAGTTCGTCTCGGGCATGATGTTCCCGATCATGAACTGGATCAGCTATCTCGCGTACGTTGGCATTGCCGTCGTCGGCGGCCTGCGCGTGGCAGCCGGCCAGATGACGCTCGGCGACGCGACCGCGTTCATCCAGTACTCGCGGCAGTTCACCCAGCCGCTCGGCCAGATCGCGGGCATGGCGAACATGCTGCAGTCCGGCGTGGCCTCGGCCGAGCGGGTGTTCGAGCTGCTCGACGCCGAGGAGCAGGAGCCCGAGACCGCCACGCGCCACCTGCCCGCGGCCACGGACGGGCACGTCGACTTCGAGCACGTCTCCTTCTCCTACACGCCGGACAAGCCGCTCATCGAGGATCTGTCCCTCACCGCCGAGCCCGGCCACACCGTGGCCATCGTGGGCCCGACGGGCGCGGGCAAGACCACGCTCGTGAACCTCGTCATGCGGTTCTACGAGATCTCCTCCGGCCGGATCCTCTTCGACGGCGTGGACATCCGCGACCTCTCCCGGGACGAGCTGCGCTCCAAGGTGGGCATGGTGCTCCAGGACGCGTGGCTGTTCGGCGGCACGATCTACGACAACATCCGCTACGGCAACCTCGACGCGACCGAGGAACAGGTCATGGCAGCGGCGAAGGCCACCTATGTGGACCGGTTCGTGCGGTCCCTGCCGGAGGGCTACAGCACAGTGATCGACGAGGAGGGGACCAACATCGCCGCTGGCGAGAAGCAGCTCATCACCATTGCGCGCGCGTTCGTGGCCAACCCGTCCCTGCTCATCCTCGACGAGGCCACGTCCTCGGTGGACACCCGCACCGAGCTGCTCGTGCAGAAGGCCATGCGGGCGCTGCGGACCGACCGGACCTCGTTCGTGATCGCCCACCGGCTCTCCACGATCCGGGACGCGGACACGATCCTGGTCATGGAGAACGGCTCGATCGTCGAACAGGGCCGGCACGAGGAGCTGCTCGAGCGCGGCGGCGCCTACCACCGGCTCTACATGAGCCAGTTCGCCGGGGGCATCGACGTCGAGGCGGAGGAGGCGGCGGCCTCGGCGGGGGCCGCCCCCCGCACCTGACCTCTCAGCCCCACCCGACCCGTCCCGGCCCCGCCTCTCCCGTTCCCGCCCTCCCGTCCCCGCCCTCCCTCCCGTTCCGGGTACGCATCTCGTCGCGATTTCCGCCTTCCGGGTACGAGCGCGCGTACCCGAAAGGGGTTTTCGGCGACGAGATGCGTACCCGGAACGCTGCGGGGGTGGCATTCGGCGCTGGCCTGGTTCCTCACACCGCCGTATAGCCGCCGTCGACGGCAACCACGGCGCCCACCACGAAGGACGCCGCGTCCGAGGCGAGGAACGCGATGGCCTCCGCGATCTCCTCCGGCCTCGCGAGCCGGCCGATGGGCTGCTTCCCGGCCATCGAGGAGCGCAGCGCCTCGGGAAGCCCGGCTACGAGGGGGGGTATCGGCGTAGCCGGGGGCGACGGCGTTGACCCGGATCCCGCGCGCGGCGTAGGTCACGGCGGCAGAGCGGGTGAGGTTCGCCACGGCGGCCTTGGCCGCCGAATAGGAGGTGCTGTTGGGCTGGCCGACCGTGCCGAGGATCGAGGAGACGTTCACGATCGCCCCGCGCCCGGCGGCCACCATGTGCCGCAGGGCGTGCTTGCCGCACAGCGCCACGCCGGTGAGGTCGATCTCGACCACACGCCGCCACGCGGCCACATCGAGCTCGTGCAGCGGGGCCTTCGGTTCGGCGATGCCCGCGTTGGCCACGAGGATGTCGAGCGCGCCGAACTCGCTCGCGGCGCGGTCCATGAGCGCCGCGACCGAGTCCTCCTCGGTCACGTCCGTGGGGACGAACTGCGCGCGGTGACCGTCGTCGCGGATGGCGCGCGCGACGTCGTGCGCCCCCTCCGCGACATCGCCGATCACCACGGCGGCTCCCTGGGCGGCGAGCAGCCGCGCCGTCGCCTCCCCGATGCCCGACGCCGCGCCCGTCACCACCGCGACCCGCTCCGCGAACCGCACTACGCGTCCTGGCGCAGGTTGTTTCCAGCGGTTTCGCCGCCGTCGATGGCGAGGCTCGCCCCCGTCATGAAGCGCGACTCGTCCGAGGCGAGGAACAGGATCAGGTCCGAGATCTCCTGGGTGTCCGCGTCGCGGCCGAGGGGGATCTGGCCGAAGCCGCGCGCGAGGCCGGCCGTCATGGGCGTGCGGACCGAGCCGGGGTGGACCGAGTTGACCCGGATGCCATACGGGCCGAGGTCCATGGCGCTCGTCTTCGTGAGCCCCTGCACGCCCCATTTCGCGGCGGCGTACGCGGCGCGGTTCTTGAACCCGACGAGTCCGGCGATCGAGGAGATGTTGATGATCGACCCGCCCGCGGCCTTCATGTGCGGCACGGCGGCCTTCATACCCAGGAAGTTCCCGGTCAAGTCGATCTCGATCGTCCTGCGCCACTCGTCGACGTCGGCGTCCTCGACGGACCCGCGCGTGAAGATGCCCGCGTTGTTGACGAGCACGTCGAGCCGTCCGAAGCGGTCGACGGCGGCCTCCGCCGCCCGCTCCCAGCTCGCGTAGTCGGTGACATCGAGGTGCACGAACGACGCGACGTCGGCCCCGGTCTCGGCGTTGATCTTCGCCGCGAGCGCCCCGCCCTCCTCCTCGAGCAGGTCCGCGATGACGACGCTCGCCCCGTGGGCGGCGAGCGTGCGCGCATGGGAGGAGCCCATCCCGCGCGCCGCGCCGGAGATCAGCGCTACCTTCCCGGCCACGCGGTCCGACATCCGGGTCATCGCCCGGCCCCCTCGGTGACCGCGGGCCCCCGCTCGACCCCGCGTTCGGCGGCCAGCTGAGCGATGTCCCGCCCGGCACGGTAGCCGAACACGAGGGCCGCGCCGATGTGCGAGCCGTAGCCCGGGTAGCCGCCGCCGAACACGCTGCGGGCGGCCGCGCCCACGGCCAAGAGGCCGGGGATGGGAGTGCCCTCCTCGGTGACCACGACGTTGTCCGAGTCCACGGCGATGCCCGCGAACGTGCCGAGGTCGCCCATCTGGATCTTTGCCGCGTAGAACGGCCCCGCCTCCAGGGGCGCGAGGTTCGGATTGGGCTTGTGCTCCATGTCGCCGCGGAAATGGTTGTACTCGGTCGAGCCGCGTCCGAACTCGGGGTCCTCGCCCGCCCGTGCACCCACGTTGAACTCGGCGACCGTCTGCTGCAGCCCGGCGGCGTCGACGCCGATCCTGCCCGCGAGCTCAACCAGCGTGCGTCCCTTGACCAGGTACCCCGTCCTGTAGAAGTAGCCGCGCGGCATGGGCCACGGCTTGGCGTAGCCGATCCCGTACTTGTGCATCGTCTTCTCGTCCGCGATGACCCAGCCGAAGGTCTTGTCCTCCCCGGCGTTGTGGGCGATCATCGCCCCGCCGAAGTCGTGGTAGCTCAGGGCCTCGTTGCCAAAGCGTTTCCCGTGCCGGTCCACGGCGATGAGGCCCGGAAGTCCGATCGCGCGCAGGTGCGGGAAGAGCCGCTGGCGGCCGTCGCGGAAGCGGAACACGGTCACGGGAGCCCATGAGCCCACGGAGGAGACGGCGTCGTCGATGTGCCCGCCCGCCGCGATGGCCATCGTCGCGGCGTCGCCGCCGTGGCCCACCGTGGGGGTGAAGTGGTCGTCGCCGGCCGCGTCGTGCGGAAAGTACCTCTTGCGCAGCTCGGTGTTGCCCGAGAAGCCGCCCGCGGCGAGGATCACGCCGAGCTTGGCCTCCACGCGCACGGGATGCTCGCCGCCGAGCACCGCCCCGGTGACGGCGCCGTCGTCGCCCCTCGTGAGCTCCAGGACGGGGGAGGACTTCCACATCCGCACGCCCGCGTCGTAGGCGCTCTTGACCATGAGGGTCATGAGGGCGTTGCCGTTCGAGCGCAGCACGGGGCGGCGGTAGCGGGCAGCGTCGAACCAGGTGCGCAGCAGCTTCCTGGCGACGTAGACGAAGGACTTCACGGACTGGTTGACGTGGAAGAACTCGTTGATGTCCGGGCCCACCTGGGGCATGTATCCGAACACGGTGTAGGAGGACATGTACGGCTGCATGAGCAGGCGCCTGTCGCCGAGGATCCGCGCGTCGGTGTCTGTGGGCAGGATCGCGCGGCCGCCGAGGCGCGCCCCCGGCAGGTCCATCTGGTAGTCGGGCGCCTTCTCGGGGTAGACGAACTCGACCGCGGTCTGGCGCTCGAAGAAGTCCAGCGCCTCGGGCACGGTGTCGAGGAACTGCGCGACGCCGTCGGCGTTGTAGGTGCCGGGGGCGAGGTTCTTCAGGTAGGTCTCGACCTCCTCGCGCGTGTCCCCGGCGGCCACGCCGGCGCGGTTGCCGGGCACCCAGGCCCAGCCGGCGGAGATCGCCGTGGTCCCGCCGAAGTACTCCTCCTTCTCTGCAACGATCACGCTGAGGCCCTGGCTGGCCGCCTTGAGCGCGGCCGCCATGCCCGCGGCGCCGGATCCGACGACGAGGACGTCGCAGGCTGCTGTCTTCTGTCCCATGGGGTTCTGAATCTCCTGGTTCACTTCGTGGACGTCGGGCGGCCTGAGACGGCCTTGAGGTAGGGGCCGCCGAGCTCGTCGACCGGGGTGTGCGCGGTCTCGCGGGAGCTCACGACGGCGACCACGGCCGCGAGCGCGCAGACGGCACCGAAGACGGCGACCGGCACCCAGCCCGTGGGCCCCACGGTCATGAGCAGGCCGCCGATCATGGGCCCGAAGCCGGCGACGAGGAGGCCGAGCTGGTTGCCCAGGGCCATGCCGGAATAGCGGACGGGGGCCGCGAACAGCTCGGCGAAGAAGCCCGGCCATACGCCGTTGAAGCCCGAGTAGAGCACGGTCATGAACACGAAGCTCGCCGCGGCGACGAGGATGAGGTTCCCCGTCCCGAGGGCCCAGAAGTAGGCGAAGAGCGCGCCCGAGCAGCCCAGCATGGAGATGATCAGCAGCGGCTTGCGGCCTACCCGGTCGGAGAGGGCGGCCACGGGCGGCATGACGAGCATCGAGAGCCCGATGGCCACGGCGTTGATCGTGAGGATGGCGCCCTTGTCCAGGCCGCCGTGCGCCGTCGCGTAGGAGAGGCCGAAGACCGTGAAGATGGTCTGCATGACCGAGAAGATCGACATGAACAGCACCCGGACCACGTCCGCGGCCTGGTAGCGGAGCACCTGGCCGAGCGGCAGCTTGCGGACGTCGCCCTCAGCGCGGGCCTCCTCGAAGACCGGTGTCTCCTCGAGATGGGTCCGTACCCAGTAGGCGATCGCGAGCACGGCCGCGGAGCACCAGAACGGGACCCGCCAGCCCCAGGCCATGAGGTCCTCCTTGGGCAGCGCCGTGATGGGCACGAACACGACGGTCGCCAGGACCATGCCGGACGCGTAGCCGGCCATCACGAAGGAGGTGAAGAAGCCGCGGCGGCCCTCCGGCGAGTGCTCGAGGGTCAGGGTGGAGGCCCCCGCGGACTCGGCGCCGGCCGAGAAGCCCTGGAGCAGCCGGCCGAGGGTGAGGAGCACCGGGGCGAGCAGGCCCACCGAGGAGTACGTGGGCAGGAAGCCGATCCCCAGCGAGGCCAGCCCCATGAGCGTGAGCGTCACGAGGAGCACGTTGCGCCGCCCGAGGCGGTCGCCGAAGTGGCCCATGACCATGCCGCCGAGCGGGCGGGCCACGTAGGCCACGCCGAAGGTGGCGAACGCGGCTACAAGGCCGGCGGTGGGGTTGTCGCCGGGGAAGAACAGCGCCGGGAAGACGAGCGCCGCGGCGGTGCCGTAGATGAAGAAGTCGTAGTACTCCAGCGTGGAGCCGAGGAACGAGGCG
Organism: Sinomonas sp. RB5; assembly: GCF_054063535.1. Lineage (NCBI taxonomy): Bacteria > Bacillati > Actinomycetota > Actinomycetes > Micrococcales > Micrococcaceae > Sinomonas > Sinomonas sp. RB5. Next base: position 201,474 of record NZ_JBSSGJ010000006.1, on the reverse strand, counting down.
AGGGCCGCCTTCTTGGGCGTCTTGCGCTGGGCGCCCGGGCTCTGGACGGAGGCTGCGGACGACGCCGCGTGGCCGGCCGAGGCTGTCGTGGCCGGGGTGGTACGAGCGACGTTGCTCATGGGGTGTCCTTGGGGATCTCGAAGTCGACGGAGATGATCTGCTCGCTGTTCGGGAAGGAGTACTCCTTCAGCGGTTCGTGCAGGGGATGGGTGTTGTACACCTCGATGTCCGCCACGGACTCGAAGTCCGCGACGATCGCGTAGTCGAAGGCCCGCTCCGAGCGGATGACGTCGGGCCCGTGCGTGAGGGCGATCAGGCCCGGGATGCTGCCGCGCATGCGGTCGAGCCCGGCGGTCCAGGCCTGGCGCTGCTCGGCGGGGAAACCGGGCTTGAACTTGAAGAGGACGGTGTGGCGGATCATCGGGCCTCCGCTCCGACGAGCGCGGCCCCTGCGCCGTCGTACCTCGCCGGCTCGCCGGCGATCGTGCGGCCCGCGAGGTAGCCCATGGTCATGAGTGGACCGAGCGTCGCGCCCGCGCCGGGGTAGCCCGCGGCGTAGGCGCTCTCGGTCGCGTTGCCGACCGCGAACAGGCCCGGAATCGGGGCGCCGTCGACATCGAGGACACGCGCCGAGCCATCGGTCGAGATGCCGCCGTTCGTGCCGAAGGCCCCGTTGACCACCTCCATGGCGTAGTACGGGCCGCGTTCGAGCGGAGCGAGGGAGGGGTTCGGCCACAGGTTGTCAGCGTCGCCCCAGTACCGGTCGTAGGCGGTCTCGCCGCGGTGGAAGTCGGGATCCTCGCCCTGGACCGCGAACGCGTTGAAGCGCTCGACCGTGGCGACGAGGGCCTCCGCCGGAACGCCGATCTTCGCCGCGAGCTCGGGCAGCGTCGCGCCCTCGATGAGGTACTCCGGAGTCGGCTCGCCCGCGCGGTGGGCGAGGATCCCGTAGCGCTCGAGGTAGGCCTGGTCGAAGACCACGTGGGCCGGGGTGTTGAGCGTCGTGTTGTTCGGCGAATCCCACGATTGGAGGCACCGCGCCAAGTCGTTGTAGTTCTGCGACTCGTTCGCGAAGCGCCTCCCGCAGCGGTTGACCATGATCGAGCCCGGGCCCTGGCGCTCGAAGCGCAGCAGGGCGCCGATCGGCTGGCCGTCGCGCGTGTCGCCGGTGACGGACATCGGCGCCCACCACGCCTCGCGTGTCCCGCGGGTCTGCGCACCGATGCGCTGGGCCATGCGCAGACCGTCGCCCTCGTTCGTGGGCGGCGAGCACATCGTGTAGAGGCGGCTGGCCAGCATCGAGTCGGCCAGGGCCCGGTCCCACTCGAATCCACCGGTGGCGATCACCACGGCCTCGGCGGCGGTGATCTCCTCCCCGGTGGCCAGTGCCACTCCGGTGACCCGCGCGCCGTCGTGCCCCAGACCGCCGTCGAGGAGCAGGCGCTCGCCGCGTGCCTCGACCGCAAGGTGCACGCCCTCGCGCACCGCGGCAGCGAGGAGCATCGCCACGAGGGCGCGGCCCTTGGCCACGAGTCCGGACTCGGCCCGGGCGCCGAGCTCGTCCCAGGGGAAGCGGGTGAACGCGCCCCAGTTCTCGTACTCCTGCATGGTGAACGGGGCCCGGCCGTCGGAACGGACGTGCTCGCCGAGGTCGCCCAGAAGCTCGACGATGTTCGCCAGCTGCGGTTCGATGGTCCGGCCGCCGTCGACGGAGCCGGGAAGGTCCTGGCGGTAGTCCGGGAAGTTGTCGAGGAACAGGAATTTCACGCCGAGCTGCTCCTCTGCGTAGCGGAGCATTGAGTCGCCGTAGGAGACTGCGGCGTCGAGCAGCTCTTCGCGGCCCCGGCCTCGCGAGACGGCACGCACGTACTGCGCGGCTGCCTCGGCCGTGTCGTTGAAGCCGCCCTCGCGGGCGTAGTGGTTGGCCGCAATCCAGAGCATGCCGCCGGAAACGGCGCTCGTGCCGCCGAGGAGCGCGGCCTTCTCGAGGACGACGACGGATTTGCCGGCACGCGCCGCGGTGGCTGCGGCGGTGAGTGCGCCCGCGCCCGAGCCGAGCACGACGACGTCGTATCTGCTGTGCGGACTGCCGGTGAGGTACTTCATGGGGACTCTCCTTCGAGCCGGTGAACTGGCTACTGACGAGAGTCCCCGCCTGCGATGTATTGCACATCACAGATTCCCGATCATCGGGAAGAAAGTGCTGGCCGGTCAGAGGCTGCGCCGAATGGCGTCCCGGAGCGTGCCGTCCCAGCCGAGGGCGCGCGAGATGCCCCGGGCAGCCGTCTGAAGTGCGGTGATCGACGCCTGCACGGGACCGCCCTCCCGGGGTATGACCACGCTGAGGCCGGCGATGGCCGTCCCGTCCGCTGAGAAGACCGGCACTGCGACGCCCGTCGATTCGGGCACGATCGTCCCCGGCATGACGCAGAAGCCTGAATGCCGGATGTCTGCGAGCATCCGCCGCAGCTCCTCCGGGTCCGTCACGGTGGTGTCCGTGAGCTTCGGCAGGCGGCGACGGAGGAACGTCTCCTGTGCCTCGGCGGAGCCGAACGCCGTCAGGACCAGGCCGGTGGACGTCGCGTGGATCGGGAGACGTCCCGCGACGCGGGTGATGTTGACCGTAGACGTGTCCGAACCCAGGCGTTCGATGTACAGCACGTCCTGCTGGTCGATCACGCCGAGGGTCGTGTGGTGCCCCACGACAGCCTGGACGTCCTCCATGAACGGCAAGGCTGCCTCCCGGAGTCCCAGAACCTTGGACCCGCGGGAGACGAGCTCCCACAGCCTCGTCCCGAGGCGCAGCCGCTGCCCGTCCCTGTCCAGCAGGGACTCAGCGAGCAGTTCGTCGACGATCCGGTACGCCGTGCTGCTCGGCAACCCCGTCCTGCGGGCGAGTTCGGCCGGACTCAGCGTCGGGTGCTCTTCATCGAAGGCTGCGATGATGCGCACCAGACGGTGGACCATAGAGTCGCCGGACGCCGAGTTCGCCATCGTGCCGCCGTACCCGGAACGCGGGGTCAGTAGTCCCGCGCGGTGGTCTCCTCGGGCTCGGCACCGAGCTGGAAGTGGCGGCCCTCGATCGAGGTGGGTGCGATCTCCACGTAGACGTTCTTCGAGGTGGGGAGCCACGTCTCGATGTTCGCGGCCTCGGCCTGGGCGATCTCGTCGGAGTGTTCGAGTACCCGGGCGGTGCCCTTGATGACCACGCTCCATGCCTCGTCCTGCATGATGCCGTCCGCCTCGAAGGCGACCTGGGGATGGATGGTCAGCTCTGCGAGCTTGGTGCCCGGCGTCGTCTTGAGGTACAGCTTGCCGCCCGCGGACCTGAAGTTGATGGGGACGATGTCGAGCTCGCCCGCGGCTGCCGTGGCGAGGCGGCCATGGCGGGCGTTGTCGAGGAGCTCCCAGCTCTCAGCGTCCGTCAGGACCCGGATCGGCTCGTCATCGTGGTGGTCGAACAGCATCGCGTTCCCTCTCTCCCCGGCCGCGTGGCCGGACACCGTCGCTTGATCTAGCCGGCGCCTCGCTCAAGCGGTCGGACGAGGGGCCCTGCATCCATCGGGAGCTGACTCCATCCTAGCCACGCACCTCCGCGGCCGGGACCGGCGCCACGTAACCGCGATTAAACGCACGCGTCACTCCCGCGCAAGATCGCCTCCCTAGGCTTGAAGCAGCCGCGGGGACGGCGTCGGCGGGGCACGGAGCGCCCCGGACGTCGCCCGCGGCAGGGACGCACCTCCCCCGGGAGACCGGCGGCAGTGTGGTAGACCGAAGGGGTGAGCAGCGAGCGGCTTCGCGTCATGGTCCCCATGCGATGGGGGGACATGGACGCCTACGGGCACATCAACAACGTCCAGATCGTCCGCATGCTCGAAGAGGCGCGCATTGCCGCCTTCGGGCCGCCCGGAGGCACGGGCGCGGCCGGCGTCGAGCCGCTCGTGCCGCTGTTCTCGGCGGTCCCGGACGGGACGCTCGCGCTCGTCGTCGAACACCGGGTCCGGTACGTGCGCCCGCTCGACTACCGCAACGTCCCGGCCCAGGTCGACGTGTGGGTGAGCGGCCTCAAGGCCGCCGCGCTGACCCTCGACTACCTCGTGCACGACCCCGTCGACGGCCACGAATGCGTGCGGGCGACGACGCAGCTCGCCTTCGTGGAGGAGTCCACCGGCCGCCTCATGCGGCTCACGGAGGACCAGCGCCGGCGGCTTGGACCCTACGTGGGAACCGGGCTCTTCAAACAGTGATGCTCATCATGCTGGCGAGGCGCGCACAGAAATGTCGGACGGTGGATGCACAATAAGGTCCGACGTCGCAGGACTGCCGGTATGGGGCCGGCGGCCCGGCGTCCAATGATTCTCAGGGGAAACTATGTCCACTACGCCCATGCCTCCAGTCGGCGAGTCGCAGTACGTCGGCGGCAACGGGTACGGCGCGCCGCAGAAGCCGCGTCCAGGCTCAGCGCTCGCGATCGTCGCGCTGACTCTCGGCATTCTCGCTTTCGTTCTCTGCTTCATCCCGGTCGTCAATATCGTTGCGATCGTCCTTGCCATCGCGAGCATTGTCTGCGCCCTGATCTCGCTTATCCGCAAGCTCGGCGGAAAGGCGATGGCGATTATCGGCCTCGTCCTTTCCGTGATCGCCTTCATCGGTGCGATCATCGTCAACGTGGTTGTGGCGGCGGCCGTGTCGACCGCCTCGCACGAGGTTTCGAAGAGCCTTGAGACCTACTCGGCGCAGGCTACGGCCAAGCACACGATTCAGTACAAGGTCACCACCAACGGCGCCGCGAGCGTCACCTATTGGACACCTGGCGGCTCGAGCCAGGCCGACGTCACCGCGCCTTGGTCGAAGGACGTCACGTCGACCGGCTTCACGTCGGCGTCCCTCATGGTGACTGCGTCCGACTACCAGAACAAGAGTGCCTCGGTCTCGTGCGAGATTCTCATCGACGGAAAGAGTGTCGCCAAGAACACCGGCAACGGCTCTATGGCGTCGGCATCCTGCGTCGGAAGTGCAGGCTAGGCCCGATGTGACGATGGCCCGCCGGGCGGCACGCCGCCCGGGGGGCCATTGCTGTTCTCGGCTGCCCGCCAGCTCGCTGTCCGGCGGGCGGGCAGCGCCCCGGTAGACTGGGGACCGGCGGAGACCTGAGCCGGCGGGCCATGCGCAGGACGCATGGACGTAACCCCGGCGAAACCAGGACGTGCCACGGTGGGACGCAGCTGCTGTACGGCGCGTCACACTCGGTCACCGACAAGGCGACCCAGGAGTAACCGGCCAGCATGGACACGGAGTGCGGCATGGGCTCCGCCGGAAACGCAAGGAAACAAGGGGAAGCAATGGCGAGGAACGCGAACGCGGCAGACAAGCTCGATCTCCGTCTCAAGGCGGTGCTGGACGGGCTGGCGGAGGCGGCATTCACTGATCAGACGGCCGACGCCCGGGAGGTCCTGACCGAGGCGGTCGCCGCCGTGCCGTTCGACGAGCACGAGGCCACCCTCCTCTCCGGAGGCATCCCGCGCGGCCACAAGGCGCTCACGGCCGCCACCGCCAAGCTCGTGAAGGCGGGCTGGATGGTCAAGGGCCGCAGCGGCTGGGCCATCACCGAGGACGGCCTCCGCGCCACGGTCGCCTTCCCGACGGCGCAGGCCCTCGCGGCCGCGCTCGCGGACGGCACGCCCGTGCCCGCCGACACCCCGGTCCCCGCGGCGGCGCCCACGAAGAAGAAGCCGGCGCGCAAGGCAGCGCCGAAGAAGGCTTCCGCTGTGAAGGCACCCGCTGCGAAGGCGCCGGCGGCTGAGCAGGCTGCGCCGGCCTCCGCGCCGGCCGCGGAGCCCCTCGTCGTGGACCTCGACCAGCCGGAGTCCGTGGCCATCGCGGGCGACTTCGCCTCGCACCTCGGCGCCTCCGCCGACTGGGAGCCGACCGCGGACGCCGTGCAGATGGGCCTCGACGCGGCCTCGCGCCGCTGGGTGCGCACCGTCGACCTCCCTGCGGGCCACTACGCGTTCAAGATCGCAATCAACCGCTCGTGGGACGAGAACTACGGCGCGTTCGGCGCCTTCGACGGCCCCAACCACGAGCTGACGCACGACGGCGGTCCGGTCACCATCGCGTACGACCACGCCACCAAGGACATCGCCTACTCCTGATCGCGGCGGGGCGCCTTTCCACATAGGGGCGCCCGCGGCGCGGAGTGTCGGCGGCCTCCCGTACGGTGGAACAGTCATGTCAACCACCGGCGGGGGGCGTCCATGTTTCAGCGTTCATCTCGGCGCCTCCCGCGCGGCGGCCGGCGTCCCCGGGTCGCGGGCCTGACGGCGGCCGCGGCACTCGTGGCCGCGGTCCTCGGCTGGTTCGCTGGCCTCATCCAAGTGCCAGGGGTCGAGTCGCCTCTGACGGTCCAGGCGCAGATCGGTGGGGTCCCCGCGGCCCAGCTCACGGCGGCGAAGGCCTCGCTCGCCGCCATCCCCGTGAAGGGGCGCGCGCCGAAGACCGGGTACGCCCGCTCCGAGTTCGGCGAGGCGTGGGCGGACACCGACCACAATGGCTGCGACACCCGCAACGACGTCCTCGCGCGCGACCTCCGCGGCGCGGTGTTCAAGGCCGGAACCCGGGACTGCGTGGTCCTCTCCGGCAGCCTCGAGGATCCGTACACCGGCACCACGATCCCATTCCAGCGCGGCGAACGGTCGGCGGACGTCCAGATCGACCACATCGTGCCCCTCTCGGACGCATGGCAGAAGGGCGCCCGGCAGTGGACGGCGCAGCAGCGCCTCAGCTTCGCCAACGATCCCGCGAACCTGCGTGCCGTGGACGGCCCGGCGAACCAGCAGAAGAGCGACGGCGACCTCGCCACCTGGCTGCCGCCGAACAGGTCGTTCCGCTGCGAGTACGCGGTGGACGTCGTCGAGCTAAAGGCCGGCTACGGGCTGTGGATGACCCAGGCCGAGCACGACAAGGCCGCGGAACTGCTCGGCGCCTGCCGGGCCGAGTGACCCGGCCGGCGTTCAGGAGGCCTTGAGGTACCGATCGCGTGCGCCCCTGGGCAGCTTCTCGACCGCGTACCTGAGGGCCACCCGGGTCATCCGCGGGGCGCACCGGTCCAGGAACGCCTCGAGCCCCGGCGTCCCGACTGCACGCAGCGCCCACCCCGTGGCCTTCTGCACCGACTCGTCCGGGTCGTCGGCAAGCAGGGCGGCGATCTCGAAGAGGTCGTGCGGATCGCCGAGCCCCACGAAGTAGGTCGCCGCGATGATTGCCGTCCGCCGCTCACTGGGCCGGGGCGAGTGGGCAAGCCCGTACAGCGGGTCCCGCGGCTTGTCCGCGAGATAGCTGCCCACCACGTGCACCGCCGCGCGGTCCACGAGGTCCCACGAGTCGATCCGGTCGTGGCGGCGCAGGTACAGGTCGTAGAGCTCCCGCCGCCGCAGCGGCGGAGTGCTGGGGCTGCGGGCCTGGAAGTCCATGATGCTCACGGCCCCCGCGCGGGCCTCGTGCCACGGGCTGTCGAGGAGGGCCTCCACCTCGTCGAGCGGCATGTCCGCAGAAGAGCGTGCGAGGTCGAACACGGTCCCCATCGGGACCCCGAGGAAGCGATCGCCGCCGCGCCTGGCGAGGGGGAACGCCCGCTTGTACTTCCTCAGCTCATCACCGGAGCTCAGCGATTCGAGGGCTGCCAGGAAGGCCCCCGCGGTATGCATTCCGAAGACCATCCGCACACCCCCGCGCGATGCCTGATTTGTACAGGTTTTAGGCTAACCCCGTGCAGCCCGAAAGTGCGGGGTCTAAATGCCCTTCCCCCGGGGCTTCACGGTCCTCTCGATCTCGGAGCGCCGCGCGGTGAAGATGGCGCGCAGGACCTCGTCCGGCACCGGGTGCGCGGCCGAGAAGCGGAGCGTCCCCTTGGACCAGTCGAAGCCCTCCAAGCGGTCGCCCAGGGCGGCGAGCACGCGGCCGCTGAAGGGGAACACCGAGAGGTGGTCCTTCGCCCTCAGTGCGCTCGCGTACCCCTTGCCGTGGAGGAGGAGGGCTGGCATGCCGTAGCTGAGCCCCTCGCCCGCCTCGGGCGAGACGTCGAGGGCAATGGCGTACACATGGCTGAGGGCCGCCCCGTCCGGCCCCTCCACGCCCGTGAGATAGTCCGTGACTTCGCCCATGCCCCATCGTGCACCGGAGCGGGACGGCCGGGCCAGCGGCTCAAGCCTCTGGCGTCGCCGAGAGGTAGGGCGCCACGGCCGCGATGAGCTGCTCCCGCACGCACACGGAGGCGACGGAGAGATCCACAGTGGCCGCGCCGAGACGGTGCCCCGAGGAGACGAAGGATTCCGCGAGCGGGCTGCCGGCGGAGGGGTACAGGAGCAGGCCCCCGGCGGCCAGGGACGCCGGGTCGGCGGAGGACTCCTGCTCCCGCACAGAGGTGTAGAGCTGGTAGAGGTGCCCCGAATCGAGGGTCTCGCGGGCGAAGCGCCCGGGCCGGATCGCGGCGGCGAACCGCGTGTCGACGATGAGGCGGCGCCCCGACGCGGGTGCGTCGATCCACACGTCGGTGACCATGTGCGGCAGGACGGCGGCCATGCCCAGGGTCGCCCCGCTGGCCTTCCATCCGACCTTGCGCCCGCGCTGGACGGACCATCCGCGGGAGCGCCCGTGCACGGCGTAGAAGCCGCCCACGGCGCGCTCGAACAGGTGGCGGAACTGCCGCTCGTCGAGGGTGCCGCGGCCGTGGCCGGGGTTGGTGCGCCCGAACGGCAGCGAGAGCTGGAGGGCCAGCCGGGCCGCGAGCAGGACCGAGCGGTCCTGCTGGTCGTTGCGGGTGAGCCGCGCCGCCACCGACGCGGACTGGTCGCGCTGGCCCGATCGGGGGTCGACGACGCCGACCCCGAGCTGGGCGAGGCGCTGCGACTGGGCCTGGCACCGGCGCACGAGCTCCTCGTCGCCGCACAGGCGCGCGATCGAGGCCAGCGCCGTGCGGATGAGCCGGTTGCGGGGGGTGTCCACGGTGAGCTCCTCGAACCGGCAGGCCACGAGCCCGCGCGAGAGCAGCTGGTGGGACTCGGTGCGGAGGGTGTCGATCCCGCCGCGCACCCGGGCGAGGTCGCGCGAGGTCTTGGCGAACGACGGCGTGAGCGGCCTCCGCAGCCGGTCCTCGGCGCTCGCGGCGAGCAGCTCGGCGAGCAGCTCGGGAAGCTTCTCGGGGTACTCCTCGATCCCGTCGAACGCCTCGGGCCCGGACTCGTAGAACTCCGAGGCGTACAGCAGCAGGAGCCAGACGTTGCGGACGGGGATGCGCACCCCGCCGGCGACGACGACGGAACCGTCGGCAGCCGCCGTCGTGCGCTCCGGACCGGAGGGGCCCGCAGGGCTCACGTGAGGCCCTCGAGGAGGGCGGCCGACGCCGACTCGGCCTTGGCCGCGTCGTCGAACCAGTACTCCTCGAGGGTGGGCACGATCTCGGTGTCGACCACGCCGCGGAACCAGTCCGCGAAGGAAGCCACGCGCTCCTCCGCCGGGGGAGTGACGAACGAGTGCCCGAGGCGGAACTCGGAGCCGAGCGCCGGGTCGTCGGCGATGCGGTCGTTGAGCGCCTCGAAGCGGAAGCGCACGAGCTCGAGTTCCTGGGGGTCCACGCCGTGCCGGGCGGACATCCACGCCTGCCACGCGTCATTCACGCTCGGCTCGAGCGAGACGAACGCGAAGCGGCGGCGGAACGCGAGGTCCATGATGGCCAGCGACCGGTCCGCGAGGTTCATCGTGCCGATGATGTACAGGTTGCTCGGCACGTGCACGCTCTCGGTGCCCGAGCGGGGGTAGGCGAGCTGGAGGGACTCGCGCGGGGAGCGCTTGCCGGCCTCGATCAGGGTCAGGAGCTCGCCGAAGACCTGGACGGGGTTGCCGCGGTTGATCTCCTCGATGAGCATCACGTGCGGCACGTCCGGGTTGGCGTTGGCCCGCTCGACCATCTCGAGGAACGGGCCGTCCACGAGGGTCAGCTTCCCGTCCGAGCCCGGGCGCCACCCGCGCACGAAGTCCTCGTAGCTCGAGTTGGGGTGGAACTGGGTGGCGCGCAGGGCGGACTTGTTGTCCCGGGTGCCGATGAGCGCGTAGGCGAGGCGGCGGGCGAGCCACGTCTTGCCGGTGCCGGGAGGGCCCTGCAGGATGAGGTTCTTCTTGGACCGCCACCGGGCGAGGTACCCGTTGAGGTCGGACTCGTCGATGAAGCAGCCGTCCGCCACAATGTCGCGCACCGTGTAGCTGGCCTGCGGGGACATGGGCGTGGGGTCGTCCTCGGGCTCCGGCGCCTCCCCGGCGCTTCCCGAGTCTGCGTGGGCGCCGTGCCCGTAGCGCTCGAGGTACGCGGTCCAGGACAGCTCGGGGAAGGAGTGGACCGCGAACTGCGGGTCCTCGAACTTGGAGGCGAGGGTGTCCAGCAGGGTCACGTACGCGGCGCCGTCGGCCGTGAAGAAGTCCTGGTCGAGCATGAGCTCGGTCTTGAGGTACTGGCGCGAGCGGCCGTCGAGCGGGAGGTAGTTCCAGGGGCGCACCCAGAACAGGCCCATGGTGAGCTTGGTGCCCACGCGGTAGATGTCCCGGGCCCTGTCGTAGGCCGCGGCGAGGCGGAAGCGCTCGTGGTCCTCGCTCGAGTCGGCGGCGGCGAGGGCGGCCTCGAAGACGTCCCAGAGGCTGTCGATGTCGTCCTTCTGGCGGGTGCCCGCGGGCGGGAAGAACCACGAGTTCTGGTTGTTCAGCAGCGGGATGCCGTCGAAGCCCGTCGGCGCAGGGGCGCTGACCCCGAGGAACGCGGCCCAGTCCGCGGCGATCTCGGTGCGCTTGGCCGGGCTCGCGCCGCGGTTGAACGTGCCCATGACGGTGAAGGGGCAGATGTCCTTCAGCGGCACGGGGTTGTCCCGCCAGTCGCGGTCCATGAGGAAGCCCAGCTCCTCGTGCCGCTCCTGCATCTCGCGCAGGTGCGCCAGCAGCTCGCCGCGGCGGCGGCGGAAGCCGAGCAGCGCCGTCGCCATCGCCTCGTAGAAGGCGGTCCACTCGAAGCGCTGCTCGGGCGTGGGGTCGACGTCGCCGAACCGCTTCGCCCACGCGGGGTCGTTGCGGAAGCGGTCGGTGTCCTGGGGCTCGCCGAGGAAGGTGAAGCGCAGGAGGGCCTCGCGCATCCAGTGTCCGGGCGTGACCTTCCAGATGGTGTGCCGGCCGGTGTAGAGGTACCACTCGCGCGGGCGCTCGGCGGGGGTCCAGTCGACGCCGATCTTGCGGCCGTCGCCCGGGTTGGCGGTGATGACGCCCACGGCCCGGATGGCCAGGACGGGGACGGCGTGTCCGTGGGCCTCGAAGGGCAGGCCCGTGCGGCGGACGTAGGTGGACTTGAGGGCGATCCTGTCGCCGACCTTCATCGACTTCACCGTGTCCAGGTAGCGGTCCTCGAAGCCGTTCTCCCAGATGCCCTGGGAGATGAACCGCTCGGCCTGGTCCTGGGACTCCCGGCCGGTGCCGGAGGACCCGACGAACCAGTACTGACCCTCGGGAACGCCCGCTTCCACCATTGACTGCCCTGCCTTCGAATCCATGCCGCGTCCACGGCACCCAGAGCATTAGATCATGTTCTGCTGGACGACGCGCCCGGGATTCGGGGGCGCGCGGGGGCCCCGGAGAGCCGGGCGGAGCTAGGTGCGGACGGTGTAGTGCACGTACACGAAGCGGCCGATCCGGCGCTCGTCGACGAGGTCCAGGTCCAGCCTCGCCTCGGGCAGCGCGGGGGTCCCGCCGCCCACCGCGACGGGGGCGATGAACAGGCGGACGTCGTCCACGAGCCGCGCCCCGAACGCCTCCGCGGCCAGCCCCGCGCCGCCGACCTCGAGGTCCGTATGCTCCTTCAGCGCCCGGACCGCGGCCGGGTCGAAGCTGCGCTCGAGGCGGGTGCGCGCCGTCGTGACCTCCGGCAGCGTGCGCGAGTAGACGATCTTCTGCGCTGCGCGCCAGATCTGCGCGAAGTCGCGGACGACGCCGGCGGGGCCGGCATCGATGACCGGGTCCGCCCAGGCGCGCATCACCTCGTAGACCCGCCGGCCGTACAGGTACGTGCCGACGGGCCGGAGGATGTCATTCACTGCCGCGTGGACGTCCTCGTCCGGCTCCGCCCAGTCGAAGGTGCCGTTGCGGTCGGCGATGTAGCCGTCGAGGGACGCGAGGTTCATGTAGAGGAGCCGGCCCATGGCTCCACTGTCGGCTCCGGGGCGCGCCCCGGCAAGGGCCCGCGCTCAGCCCACGTGGACCCAGGGCCGCTGCGTGACGTCCGGGACGGCCTGGCGGAGGACCTCCCGGGTCACCGGGGCGATCTCGCCCTCGCCGAAGAACATGAAGCGCAGCAGGTTGCGCACCGGGTTGCCCTCGGTCCAGCGGAAGTAGATGTGCGGCATGAGGCCCGTGACGTCGCGGATGTGCAGCAGCACCGAGGCGATGGTGTTGGGGACCACGGGCCCGTGGACCTCCAGGACCCGGTAGCCGTGGCGCATCACCCCGTGGACGTCGAGCTCGGTCTCGAAGTCCGAGGAGTCGTCCACCGTGACCTCGAGGAAGATGACGTTCTCGTCGAGGGGCAGGTGGCTGACCTCGCTCGCGGACGCGAGCTTGTCCCGGTACGCCTGGCTCGTGAGCCTGAGCGGCTCGTGGGCGATGATCTGGATCGGCCCGGATTCCGCCGAGGCGATGAACTCGATGGCCTTCTCGTCGAAGTGTATGCGCGTGGCGTGCAGTTCGAAGGAGCGCCGGGCCCGCGAGATGAAGGAGATGACGATGATGGCGGCGATGAAGATCGCGGCGATCTGGATGCCCTCGGGACGCTCGATCATGTTCGCTGCGGTGGTGTAGACGAACACGGCGGCGATGGTCCCGAACCCGATCGTGAGCTTGCGTTGCCCGCGGTGCCGCGCGGAGAGCGTCACCGCGATGGCGGCGGAGGTCATCAGGACGAGGACCCCCGTGGCGTAGGCGCCGCCCTGGGCCTCGACGCTGGCCCGGAAGATGAGGGTGACCATGAATGCGACGAACGTGAACACCAGCACGAGCGGCCGCGTGGCGCGCGTCCACTGGGGCGCCATGCCGTAGCGGGGGAGGTAGCGGGGCACGAGGTTCAGCAGGCCCGCCATGGCGGAGGCGCCGGCGAACCAGAGGATCGCGATCGTGCTGATGTCGTAGACGCTGCCGAAGCCCACACCCATGTACTCGTGGGCCAGGAGCGCCAGGGCGCGCCCGTCCGCCGCGCCGCCCGGCTCGAACTCCTTCTGCGGGATGAGGACCACGCTCGTGAAGCTGCTCGTGATGAGGAACGTGCTCATGATGATCGCCGCGGTGGTGAGCAGCCGCTTCGTGCCGCGGATGCGGCCGGCCGGGTTCTCCTCGGTGTCGCTCGCGTCGCCGCGGATCTGGGGCATGACGGCCACGCCGGTCTCGAAGCCGGACATGCCGAGGGCCAGCTTGGGGAAGACCAGGAGCGCCACGGCGACCATGAGGATGGGGCTGCCGTGCGAGGTGGTGAGCGCCTGCCACCAGTTGCCCACCAGGACCGGGTGGGCGACGGCCTGGCCGAAGGTGACGACCACGAGGACGGCGTTGAGGATGAGGTAGGCGCCGACGAGGACGACGGCGACGCCGATCGCCTCCTTGAACCCGCGCAGGAACACGGCCGCGAGCAGCGCGAGGAGCACGAGGGTGACCACGAGGTTCTGGTCCTGCAGCCATCCGGGCACGAGCGGGTTCGCGATCAGGTGGGCGGCGGCGTCCGCGGCGGAGAGCGTCATGGTGATCATGAAGTCCGTCGCCGCGAACCCCAGCAGCGCGAGCACGAAGAACTTCCCGCCCCAGCGGGGGAGGAGGCGTTCGAGCATCGCGATGGATCCGGAGCCGCTGTGGCTCTCGACCGAGACCCTGCGGTAGACGGGGAGCGCGCCGAAGAGGGTGACGATCACGAGCACCACCGTGGCCAGCGGGGACAGCACCCCTGCCGCGACCACGGCGATGGCCGGTGCGTAGCCGAGGGACGAGAAGTAGTCCACGCCGGTGAGGCACATGACCTGCCACCACCGGTGCTTCTTCTCATGGCCCTGCGGTATGGCGTGGGGTCCTTGGTGGACGGCCTGGGGCTGCTGCAGATCGTGCAGCAGCCAGGCCCGGAACGAGTGTGCCCTGGTCTCCCGCCCGAATCGGGGTTCGGCGGGTGGGCGGCTCAACGTGGTCACCGGGGGTACCTTCCTGCTCGCGCCGCTGGTGCGACAGCCGAAAACGTACCCCGTCCCGGGCTCGCCAGACCCGGAGTTTTACGGGATCTTTATGGCTCAGGCGGCCGCCGGCTCGGGGCAGAGGACGAACACGTCCCCGCGGACGCCGATCCGCACCGCTTCGCGGACGGGCAGCGTGCTCATGACGTCGAGCCCCACCGCGAGCGTCCCGGAGCGCCGTTCGTCGCTGCGCGGGCTCCACAGGACGGAGCGCTCCACGCCGTGGACGGAGACCGTGACCACCGCGGGGGCGGTGGGGAACGCCGTGAGTGCGCTGCCCGGAATCCTCAGGACCTCCGAGGTGCGGTCGGATTCGGTGACGGGCTGCGAGGCCACCACGCGCTCATAGTCGTTCTCCCACGTCTGCATGCCTCAACGACTATCACAGACGGTTCACGGGCGGCGGGCGGCTGGCCGCGGAGGCCGGCCGCCCGCCGTCGTGCGCGTCAGGGCTGGGAGCCCACCGTCTTGACGATGTAGACGTCGCACGGGGCTGAGTGCGCCACCTTGTTCGCGACGCTGCCCAGCAGCCTCCCGAGGCCCTGCATCCCCCGGTTGCCGACCACGATCATCTGCGCATCGAGCCGCTCCGCCTCGGCGACGATCGCCTCGGCCGGCTTGCCGCGGGCGGCGGAGTAGGTCACCGTCAGGCCCGGTGCCTCGAGCGCACTGGCCGTCTGCTTCGCGATCGCGACGGTCGTGTCGGCGTCCGAGACGATCCACGTGTCGCTGCCGCTGCCGAGGACCTCGGTGCGGTCGGTGTCGAACGCGGAGACGATGTGCAGGCGCGCCCCCAGTGCCACGGCGATCTGCTTGGCCCGGGCGGCCGCGCGCTCGGCGGTCTCGCTTCCGTCGACGCCGACCACGATGGGTCCAGTCATGATGTGCCCCTCCTCAAGGATGACCTGATGTGGCCACCGTACCCGGCGCCGGGGCGGGGCTGCGCGAAGCGGCCCGTCCGGCAGGTCAGAGCGAGGCGAGGGCGTCCGCGATCGGGGTCTCGCCCTGGTTGAACCCGACGAACTGGCGCACCGTGCGCGGCTCGTGCAGCACGGCTGCCGCGACCGCGGCGACGTCTTCCCGGCTCACGCTGCGCGAGTCGGAGGGGTCGGCGAGCTCGATCCTGCCGGTGCCGGGGTCGGACGTGAGCGTCGAGGGGCCGAGGATCGTCCAGTCCAGCGACGTCCCGCGGAGGTGCTCGTCCGCCGCGGCCTTGGCCTCGGCGTAGTGGAAGAACGGGTTCGACTCGGGGACGCCGTGGTCGGGACGGGCGCCGAGGTAGGAGACCATGATGTAGCGCGGCACGTCCGCGGTCGAGGCGGCGCGCATGGAGCGGATCGCGGCGTCGCGGTCCACGGCGCGGGTGCGCTCGGGGCTGCCCCCGCCGGCGCCGGCGGACCACACGACCGCGTTGTGCCCGCCGAGGATCTCGGCCAGGCCCTTCTCATCGAGCGACTCGACGTCCGCGACGACGGCCCTGGCTCCCGTCGCCTCGACCTCGGCCACGTGCTCGGGGTTGCGGACGATCGAGGTGACCTCGTCTCCCCGCTGGACGAGCAGGGGTGCGAGGAGGAGGGCCACCTTGCCGTGGCCTCCGATGATGGCGATGCGTGACATGGGCTGCTCCTTCTTGCCGGTGGGCTCAAGACCACGTCCCACCTTGCCACGGCGGGGGCCTTCCGCCCACTTCCGTGTCCGGAGCCGCGCCGCGGTCCTACCCCCGCCGTTCGGCCTCCCACTCGTCGAGGAGCCCCGGGATCCGGCGTGTCAGGAAGCGGTAGAAGTCCGCCGTCTCCTGGGCCCGGGCCCGTGCCGGGCCGTCGGGGAGCTCGTCCGCGAGGGCGGCCGAGAGCCCCGCGAGCCGCTCGTACACGGGGTTCTGCCGCAGCGTGGCCACGTACCACGGGTCCTCGGGGAGGGCGTAGCGGTCGCGGCGGCTGCCCGGCTGCGAGACCCGGTGGACGAACCCGACCGTCTGCAGGTAGCGGACGGCGCCGGAGACCGCGGCCGCGCTCACCCCGAGTGCGTGGGCGAGTTCGGCGGCGGTCAGCGCGCCCTCGTCCGAGGCCACGAGGGCCAGGAGGGCCCGCGCGGGCATCTTGGGGAAGCCGGCGGCGGCCATGACCGCCGCGGAGGCCTCGGCCGCGTCGGGGAGGCGGGGCTGCTCCGGATCCGCGCTCATGCCGAGCCGACCTCGCGCCGCCGCATGAGGGCGAGCGCCGCGGCTGCGGCGGCCACCGCGATGCCGAGCATCCAGAACCCGCCGGTCCAGTCGGTCCCTCCCGGGCCCGGGACCGGAGTGTGCGAGAACGGCGAGAGGTCCTGGAGGGACCTGTCGACCCCGATGAGGCCGCCGAACACGCCCAGCATCACGGCCGCCCCCAGGAGGGTCCACCCGGCCGGGATGGTCGCCGGCGGCCACAGCACGAACACGAGGGCCGGCACGGAGAGGAAGATCAGCGCGGCGGGGATCTGGTCGATGGCGGTCATCCACACCTCGCCCACCGTCGAGGAGGTGTCCCCCGAGGCGACGAGGGAGGCCCACGCGCCGAGGGCCGTCAGGAGCAGCACGGCGACGAGGGTGAACGCGCCGAGGGCGAGGTAGTCGGTGAACCACCGGACGCGGCCGAGCGGCTGCGACACGAGCCAGCCCCCCGTGCCCGAGGCCTCCTCCTGGCGGGCCCGGACCACGGCCTGGAGGGCGCACGCCGCGGCGAGGACCCCGGCGAGGAGGAAGAAGACCGAGACGAGGAGCTGGGAGGTCGAGGCGCCCTCGGCCGCGAGCATCTTCCGCAGCGCCGCGGTGGTGTCGGCGTTCGCGCTCGTGATCGAGGCGACCGCCGATCCGAGGCCGCCGGTGAGCAGCCCGGTCACGAGCCCGCCGGTGCACCAGCCGATGATGGACCCCATCTGGAGCCGCGCGGCGAGGGCGAACGAGCCGCGCAGGGCGCCGCGCGCGTCGGCGCGGCCGCTGCGCCCGGCGAGGAGCGAGGCGCCGACGTCGCGGCGGTCCATGACCAGCGCGGTGGCCACGGTGCACATGGCCCCGAGGGCGAGCGGCAGCACGAGCGGCCACCAGCGGTCGCCGGTGAAGGCGAAGGTCTGCTGGCCCCAGCCGATCGGCGAGATCCAGCTCGGCCACCCCGCTGTCATCGACATGCCGTCCGCACCCGGGGTGCCGGCGGCGTCGCCGAAGCCGCGCAGCAGGTAGGCCACGAGCACGAGCGAGGCCGAGACCGCGTTCGCGCCGCGGGAGGTGCTCATGAACTCGCCCGCGAGCAGCCCGATGCCGAGGAAGGCGACGCCCGCGGCGCCGGCGGCGGCGCCGGTGAGGACCGATCCGGCGGGGTCGAGATTCCCGGCGATGAACGCCAGGGCGATGAGGGCCCCGGCGAGGACGTTCGCGACCACGCCGTGCAGGAGGGTCGCGGCGAGCGGGAGCATGCGCCCGGCCGGGGTCGCGGAGACCAGCTCGGAGCGCCCGGCCTCCTCCTCGGCCCGGGAGTGCCGGACGGCCATGAACGTGCTCATCCACCCGGTGAGCATCGCGAGGAAGGTGTAGATCTCGAAGAAGGTGAACGCGCCGAGCCCGGGCCCGCGGGCCAGGCCGCGGAAGATGAGGATCTCGGGCGTGGCGAGCGCGACCTTGAGGATGCTGGACTGCTCGGCGACGTCGCCGTACGTCTTGGCGACGGCGGCCGCCGCGAACGCCGCCATCGCGCCCGTCCCGATGACCCAGCCCGCCAGCTGCCAGCGGTCCCGGCGGAGCCGCTGCCGGTAGAGCGTGAGGAAGGTGCCCATCTCAGGCTCCCGCGCCCGTGGCCGAGCGGTGGCGCCGCGGCGGCCGGCCGGCGTCGTGCTCCCCGTTCTCCTGCCGGGCGGCCGTGTCGCCGTAGTGCCGCAGGAAGAGCTCCTCGAGCGAGGCCGGCGCGATGAGGAGGCCCTGGACGCCCAGGCTGCCCAGCAGGGGCAGGACCCCGGCGACCTGGTCGGAGTCGGCGCCGAACTTGACCCGGCCGTCCGCCACCGTGAGGTCGTGGACCTCGGGACGCAGCCCGAGCGCCGCGGTGTCGATGTGGCTGGCTGTGCCCGGGGATCCGGCGGAGAACGAGATCTCGGTGCGGGTGAGGTGCCGGAGCGAGTCGAGGGTGCCGCCGTCGACGATCCTCCCGGCGCGGATGATGCTCACCCGGTCGGCGAGCCGCTCGACCTCCGAGAGGATGTGGCTCGAGAGGAGCACCGTGGCCCCGCTCTGGGCGAGCACGCGGACCTCGCGGGTGAACACCGCCTCCATGAGGGGGTCGAGGCCGCTCGTGGGCTCGTCGAAGAGGTACAGCTCCGCGTCGGTCGCGAGCGCCGCGATGAGGGCCACCTTCTGGCGGTTCCCCTTCGAGTAGGCTCGGCCCTTCTTGGTGGGGTCGAAGTCGAAGGTCTCGCACAGCTCCTTCTTGCGCGCCCGGTACCGCGCAGGATCCGCGGTGCCGCCGCGCAGCCGGGAGATGAGGTCGATCGCCTCGCCGCCGGAGAGGTTGGGCCAGATGCTCACGTCTCCCGGGATGCTCGCGATGCGGCGGTGCAGCTCGACGGCGTCCGTCCACGGGTCCCCGCCGAGCACCGTGGCCGTGCCCGAGGTGGCCCGCGCGAGCCCGAGGAGGATGCGCAGCGTGGTCGACTTCCCGGCGCCGTTGGGCCCGAGGAAGCCGTGGATCTCTCCCCGGGCCACCTGGAGGGTGAGGCCGTCGAGGGCATGCACGCGGCCGAAGTGCTTGTGGAGCTCGGCGGTGGAGATGACGGTGTCCATGCCCGCAGTGTGCGCCGGCTTCACGGAATTGTGAATCTTCAGAAGCGCAAAGATTCCGCAAGGGTCCGTCCCCCTCGCGTGTGCGAAGGTAGAGCGCATGACGTCCCCCGCCCTGACCCTCCCCAAGGCCGAGCTCCACCTGCACATCGAGGGCACGCTCGAGCCCGAACTCGCCTTCGAGCTGGCCGCCCGCAACGGGGTGCGGCTCCCGTTCGGCTCGGTCGAGGAGCTGCGGGCCGCGTACCGGTTCACGGACCTGCAGTCCTTCCTCGACCTGTACTACGCGTGCATGGACGTGCTGCGCACGCGGGAGGACTTCCGCGACCTCGCCGCAGCCTACCTGCGCCGGGCCGCGGCCGAGGGCGTGCGGCACGCCGAGCTGTTCTTCGACGCCCAGGCCCATACCGCCCGTGGCGTCCCGTACGCGGAGATCGTGGCCGGGCTGCGCGAGGCGCTCGACGACGCCGCGCGCCAGGGCGTCACCGGCGGCCTCATCCTGTGCTTCCTCCGCGACGCCCCGGTGGAGGAGGCCGAGGCCGTGTGGGCCGAGGCGAAGCGGCGCCCGGGGGAGTTGCTCGGCGTGGGCCTGGACTCGGCCGAGGTGGGCCACCGGGTCGGGCCGTTCGCGCACATCTTCGGCGAGGCCCGAGAGCTCGGCCTGCACGCCGTGGCGCACGCGGGGGAGGAGGGCGGCGCGGACTACGTCTGGGAGGCGCTGCGGGAGCTCGGCGCGGAGCGGATTGACCACGGCATCCGGTCCCTCGAGGACCACGAGCTGGTCCGCCACCTCGCCGAGGAGCACGTGCCGCTGACCGTGTGCCCCTTCTCCAACGTGCGCCTGCGGGCCGTGGACACGCTCGCCGACCATCCCCTGCCGGCCATGCTCGCCGCGGGCCTGCATGTGACCGTCAACTCGGACGACCCGGCGTACTTCGGCGGCTACGCGGGGGAGAACCTCGCCGCCGTGGCCGAGCAGTTCGGCCTGGGCCGCGCGGAGCTGGCCCTGCTGGCCCGCAACTCGGTCACCGGCAGCTTCGCTCCCGTGGCCCGGCGGCGCGAGCTCCTGGCCCAGGTCGACGCGTGGGAGGCCTCGGCCCGCTAGCCACCGCCCGGGCGATGGCCGCCGCAGCCGCCGGGTCGATCGCCCCGTGCGCCCCGCGCGCCGAGGCGTGCACCGCGTGCACGCCGGCGTCGACCAGCGCGGGCACGAGGGCGGCGGTCACCCCGCCGCCGGCCATGATCTGCAGGCCCGGAGCGTGCTCCTGGGCCAGTACGACGAGGTCGCGCAGGCCGCGGAGCCCTTGGCCGCAGTCCGGGGCGCCGGCGCTGGTCAGCACCCGGTCCGCCCCGGCCGCCGCGAGCCGGGCGAGGGCCCCGGCGGGGTCCGCGCCCGCGGCCAGCGCGGCGTCGAACGCGCGGTGGAACGTCACCTCCGCGCTGGGCTCCTGTCCGCGCACGACGCCGGCCGCCCGCCGGAGCGCGTCGGCGTCGGGGCCGCCGTCGGGCGCCAGCATCCCCACGACCACCCCTGCCGCGCCGGCCCGGAGGGCGAGGACGCAGTCGCGCTCGATGGCGCGCGCCTCCTCGGGCGAGTAGGCGAAGCCGCCGGGCCGCGGGCGGACGAGCACGTGCACGGGGAGCCCCACCGCGCAGGCCGCCTCGATCGTGGCCTGGCTCGGCGTGATGCCGCCGGTCGCGGCCAGCGCCGCGCACAGTTCCACGCGCGCGGCGCCCGCGGCGGCCGCGATCCGCACCCCGGCGGCGGACTCCACGGCGAACTCGAGGGCCGGCGAGGTCAGAAGCCCTGCCACGCCGGCTTCCGGCCGTAGGTGTACTGGTAGTACTCCGTATGCGCGAGCTCCGAGGCCGCGGCGGCGTCGACGAGCACCGTCACGTGCGGGTGCAGCTGGAGGGCCGAGGCGGGGCAGATCGCGGCGACGGGGCCCTCGACGGCGGCCGCGACCGCAGCGGCCTTCGCCTCCCCGAGCCCGAGGAGCAGGAGGTGGCGCGCCTCGAGGATGGTGCCGAGCCCCTGGGTCAGGACGTGCTCGGGGACCTCGTCCGGGCTGGCGAAGAAGCGCGCGTTGTCCCGCCGCGTCTGCTCGGTGAGGGTCTTGATCCGGGTGCGCGAGGCGAGCGAGCTCATGGGCTCGTTGAACCCGACGTGCCCGTCGGTGCCGATGCCGAGCAGCTGGACGTCCACCCCGCCGGCGGCGGTGATCGAGGCCTCGTAGCGGGCGGCCTCGGCGGCCGGGTCGGAGGCCTCGCCGTCGAGCCCGTGCACGGCGTCCGCCGCGAAGTCCACGTGCCCGGCGAACTCGCGCTGGATCACCGAGCGGTACGACTCGGGGTGCGCAGCGGGCAGGCCCACGTACTCGTCGAGCAGGAACGCCTGGGCCTCGGCGAAGCTGAGGCCGTGCCGGTGCCGTTCGATGAGCTCGCGGTACGTGCCCAGTGGGGTGGACCCGGTCGCGAGGCCCAGGACCGACGGGCCGCGGCGCACCCGCTCCTCGATGATGTCCGCGGCCGTGCTCGCCACGGCGTCGGGGTCGGGAAGGACGATGATTTCCATGCCTACTTGGCCGCCTCGGTGTCGACCGTGACCTCGTCGTCCTCGCGCCCGGGCGTGCGGAGGTTCCAGCGCTTGATCACGAACGAGAAGAGGAAGTAGTACACGAGCCCGTAGCCGATGCCGATCGGGATGAGCAGCCACGCGTTCTGGGCCTTGCCGAAGTTGAGGATGTAGTCGATCAGGCCGGCCGAGAACGTGAAGCCGTCGTGGATGCCGAGGGCGTTGACGAGAGCCAGCGAGGTCCCGGTGAGGAACGCGTGGACGATGTACAGCGGGAACGCGACGAACATGAACGAGTACTCGAGCGGCTCGGTGATGCCCGTGAGGAACGCGGTGAGTGCAGTCGAGAGCATGATGCCGCCCACGATCTTCTTCTGCGACGGCTTCGCGTGCCGCCAGATGGCCAGCGCGGCGGCCGGCAGGCCGAACATCATGATCGGGAAGAAGCCCGTCATGAACACGCCCGCGGAGGGGTCGCCGGCGAAGAAGCGGTTGAGGTCGCCGCGGACGAGGTGGCCGGAGGCATCCGTGTAGTCGCCGATGAGGAACCAGACCACGGAGTTGAGGATGTGGTGCAGGCCGGCGGGGATGAGCATGCGGTTGGCGAACCCGTACACGCCGCCGCCCACCACGGAGTTCGAGGCCACGGCCTGGCCCACCCACGAGAGGGCCGAGTTGAAGAGCGGGTAGAGCAGGGAGAGCACGACGCCGGTCACGAGGCTGGTCACGGAGGTCAGGATCGGCACGAGCCGGCGTCCGGAGAAGAAGCCGAGGAAGTCGGGCAGCTTGGTCCGGTAGAACCTCTGCCAGAGGCTCGCGGAGAAGAGGCCGACGATGATGCCGGCGAGGACGCCGTAGTTGATGACCGCCGGCTTGCCCGTCGGGTCCACCTGCCCGGCGAGGACGATCGGGGACATGGCCTTGAACACGCCGTCGATCACCATGTAGCCCACCACCGCGGCGAGCGCCGTGGAGCCGTCGGCCTTCTTCGCCCAGCCGATCGCGATGCCGACGGCGAAGATGAGCGGGAGCCACTGGAACACGGCGTTGCCGGCGGCCGAGATGACCGCCGCGCCCTGGCCGAAGCCGGGGATCGCGCCGAGGAGGTCGGCCTGTCCGAGGCGCAGGAGGATGCCCGCGGCGGGCAGGACCGCGATGGGCAGCATGAGCGTGCGGCCGAGCCGCTGCAGGGTCGCGAAGACCACGTTGGGCTTCTTTTCCGGCGCCTGGGCCGAGGTGTCAGTCGACATGGGATGCACCTTTGCGGGTTCGGGTCTGGGGGTCTTGTGGCCAACCGGTCTCTGCCGGTACTGTCTGGTTATGACCAGTTCAGTGTGAGACGGGCCACCGGGGGGTGTCAAGGGGGTGACCCCGCCGGCAGTACCGCCCACACTGGTCACAGACGGGAACCGGCTGGTCCCGGCATCACCGTCAGACCAGCAGCACAGTCAGAGAGGACATGCCATGTCGAAGGCAGAGAAGATCGTCGCGGGCCTGGGCGGCGCCGCCAACATCGTCGAGGTGGAGGCGTGCATCACGCGCCTGCGGACCGAGGTGAAGGACGCCTCGCTCGTGGACGAGTCCGCGCTCAAGGCGGCCGGGGCGCACGGCGTGCTCGCGGCGGGCCGCGCGGTCCAGGTCATCGTGGGGCCCGAGGCGGACACCCTCGCCGAGGACATCGAGGACCTCCTCTGATGGCCCAGGCGCTCGTGGTCCTGGCCCCGCTCGCGGGCCGCTCCCTGCCGCTCGCCGAGGTGCCGGACCCCGTGTTCGCGGCCCAGATGGTCGGCTCGGGCGCGGCCGTCGAGCCGCCCGCGGGCGAGCGGTTCGAGGTCGTCTCCCCGGTGGCGGGAACGATCGTCAAGCTCCTGCCGCACGCCTTCGTGGTGGTCGACGGCTCGGGCCGCGGCGTCCTCACCCACGTGGGGATCGACACCGTGAAGCTCAAGGGCGAGGGCTTCGAGCTGCTCGCCGCCAAGGGGGACACGGTCGACGCCGGCGCGCCCGTCATGCGGGTCGACCCGGCCGCCGCGGTGGCCGCCGGCTACTCGATGGTGAGCCCCGTCGTCGTGCTCGACACGAAGCCGGACACGGCGACCGTGCTGGCCTCCGGCCACGTGGACGCCGGGGCCGAGCTGTTCTCGGTCAACGGCGCCGGCTGAGGCAGCCCGGCAGCTGGGCGCGGCCGGAGCACCGGCGAGCCTACAGCCGCACCTCCATGCTGAGCGCGTACCGGTCCGAGCGGTACCACGAGCGGGCGTGCTCGATCGGCAGCTCGCCCGAGTAGGAGACGCGGTTGAAGAACAGGATCGGGGCGCCGGTCCCGGTGCCCAGGAGCACGCCGATGTCCGAGGGCGCCCCCTCGGCGCGGACGGTCTGGCGGGCGCGGTCGATCTGGTGGCCGAACTCGGTGGCGAGCGCCTTGTACACCGAGCCGGTCAGGTCGATGCCCAGGAGGCCCGCCGCGTGCACCGGGTGGTACCAGGCGTCGTCGACGCTCACCGGGCGGCCGTCGGCCAGCCGCAGGCGCCGCAGATGGATCGCGTCGGTGCCCGGGGCGAGGCCGAGCGCCTCGGCGGTGTCCTCGGGCGCGGCCGACTGTTCGGCAGTGAGCACCACGGTGCTGGCGGTGAGCCCGCGGCCCTCCATCTCCTGGGTGAAGGAGGCCAGGTGGAGGGTGGACTGGATGGCGGAGTCCGCCACGAAGGTGCCCTTGCCCGGGGCGCGCACCAGGTGCCCCTCCGTGACGAGCCGGCCGATCGCGGCGCGCACGGTGATGCGCGAGACCCCGTAGGCGTCCATGAGCGCCCGTTCGCTGGGCAGCCGGTCGCCCGGGGCCAGCTCCTCCTTGGCGAGCCTGAGGATGATCGAGCGCAGCTGCTCGTGCTTGGGCACGCTCGAGTTGTTGATGGCGCCGCCCGCGGCCCGCACGTCAGACTCAGTCGCTGGCACCGGGGCCTCCTCGCTCGTGGTTCGCTACTCGTGGTTCGATCCAGATAGGACCACTAGGGGGATTATGCCATGTACCGTGGTGACACAGGAGGAGGATCCATGACCTTTGAGACCGTTTCCGCCCGCGCCGTCCTGCTCGACATGGACGGCACGCTCGTGAACTCCGACGCCGTGGTCGAGCGGCTCTGGGCCGAGTGGGCCGCCGAGCAGGGCCTCGCCTGGGACACCGTGGAGCCGCTCATCCACGGCCGGCAGGGATGGCTGACCATGTCCCTGCTGCTGCCGGAGCGGGCGCACGCCGCGAATCTCGCCGACGAGGCGCGCATGCTCGACGCCTCCCGCGAGGACACCGCCGGCGTGGTGCCGGTGCCGGGCGCCGCGGAGCTCCTCGCCGCGCTCGCGGGCATCCCGCACGCCCTCGTCACCTCCGCCGACGACGACCTCGCGCGCCGCCGCATGGCGGCCGCGGGGCTGCCCTTCCCGGAGCTGGCCGTGACCGCCGAGATGGTCGCCGCGAGCAAGCCCGACCCCGAGGGCTTCCTCCTCGCCGCCTCGAAGCTGGGCGCGCTGGCGGCCGAGTGCCTCGTCCTCGAGGACTCGGAGGCCGGGATCATGGCCGGGCTCGCCGCAGGGGCGAGGGTGCTCGGCGTCGGCGGGCGCGCCGCGTCCTACGCGCCGACCTACTGGGTTCCGGACCTGACGGCCGTCACCCTAGAGCGGGCGGACGACGGCGCCGCCCTCCTCATGCTCGCGGGCTGAAGGTTCCGCGTCCGCCGGCTCGCGGCCCGCTACTTCGGGGGCCCCTGCTTCGGCGGCAGCGACGCCGCGTAGTCGACCCCGATCCTCACCCAGCGGGCGAGGTCCTCGTCCGCGGCGACCGCGGCATCGTCCACGCGCAGCCAGCCGTCCATGGGCCTGCCGCGCATCACCGCGCGCTCCACTCCCGGATGGGCGCACAGCGCATCGCTCGCCGCCGGGTCGGCGCGCAGGAGCAGGCCGCCCCGCGCCGCCGCGCTCACGGCCATGTTCCCGCCGACGAGGAAGGCGAGGCCGCCGAACATCTGCTGCTCCGTGGCGCCGCGGGCGCCGTCGATCCCGGCCAGGACAGCACGGATGCGGTCCGCCAGCTCGTTGCAGTACACCACGCGCCCATGGTCGCAGCGGGCGCGGCCGCGGACAATGGGTGACCGCGGCGGTTCCCGGGTACGAGAACCAGCGTTTGGACGAGGCGACACAGGAGGACTACATGGCAACCACGGCAGCAGTGCTCGGGACCGGCATCATGGGCGCGGGGATGGCGAAGAACCTGGCGAAGGACGGCTTCGACGTCGTCGTCTGGAACCGCAGCCACGACAAGGCCGCGGCGCTCGCGGACAGCGTCTCGCGCGTCGCCGAGAGCCCCGCAGACGCGGTCTCCGGGGCCGACATCGTGGTGACGATGCTCTTCAACGAGGACGCGGTCGCCCAGGTCATGGGCGAGGCGCTGCCCGCCATGAAGGACGGCGCGGTGTGGGTACAGAGCGCCACCGTGGGCGTCGACGGGGTGCAGCGGCTCGCCGAGCAGGCCCGCGCCGCCGGGGTCGACTTCGTGGACGCCCCGGTCGTCGGCACGCGACAGCCCGCCGAGGAGGGGAAGCTCGTGGTCGTGGCCGGCTGCCCGTCGGAACTGCGCGAGGCCGTCAGCCCCGTCTTCGACGCGGTCGGGGCGAAGACGGTGTGGGTCGGCGACCAGCCCGGCGACGGGCAGGGGCTCAAGCTCGTCATGAACTCCTGGGTGCTCACGATCGTGGGCGGCACGGCCCAGGCGATCAGCCTGGCCCGCGGGCTGGGGATCGACCCGCAGCTCTTCCTCGACTCGATCGCGGGCGGCGGGACGGACAGCCCCTACGCCCAGCTCAAGGGCAAGGCCATGATCGCCGGCGAGTTCCCGCCCGCGTTCCCGCTCGACGGCGCCGCGAAGGACGCCGGGCTCATCGCCGACGCCCTGCGCGCCGCCGGGGTGAGCCCCGAGCTGATGGACGCGCTGCGCGGCCGCTTCGAGGCGGGCATCGCCGCAGGCCACGGAGGCGAGGACATGGCCTCCGTCGTCGAGGCGTTCCGGCAGTAGGCGCCCCCGGACGCCCGGGGGCGGCCCGGGCTCAGGACCGCGCCCTGCGGTAGGAGTGCTCGCGCAGGCGGCGCGTCCATCCGTACGTGCCGGCCGTGGGCAGCGGGCTGAGCAGGGGGTCGAAGCGCAGCTCGGTGTCCACGACCGCACCGTCGGGGCCGAGGGCGGGCGCCAGGTGCAGCGCGCCGAAGCGGTGCCAGCGGCCCAGCGGGGTGGCCCAGGAGAGCGCGAGGTTCCACGTCGCCGTGTCCTTGACCCGGCCGGGCGCCCCCGGGTCGGGGCCGAGCGTCCGCGCCCCGATGAGGACGGGGCCGTGCGGACCTCGGTACGGCATGAGCGAGGTCAGGGCGGCGGCGCCCACCGTGCGGTGCGCCGTCAGGCAGAAGCGGCCGGGCACCCGCCAGCCCGTCGAGGCGAGCAGGAGGTCGGCGGCGCCGTCGTCCGTGGGGAAGCGCATCGCGAGCCCGAAGATGTCCGGCCAGCGCACCGGCAGGCCGAGCGAGCGGGACAGGCGCGCCGCCACCGTCCTCGAGGAGGGCGTGTCGAGGAAGGGGATGCCCGAGGCGCCCCCGGTGATCTCGAGCGTCCCGTTCATCAGGGCGCCCTGCGGGTGGATGGGGCGGTCCGGCCGGAGGGCCTTCACGGCGCCGAAGCCGGCGGCGAACAGACGCCCGAAGGCGCTGGTCGGGTGGTGGGCCATGGCAGCGTCCCTCTCGGATCGGTGGGGCGGCGGAGCCGGTGGGTCACTCGGCCGCCGTCTGGGTAATACCCACCGGCATCCCAGCAACCGACACGTGGAGGAAGAATGAGCAGGATCTTGATGATCGTCACCGGCGCCACAGAGCTCCGCCTCGCCGACGGCACCTCGCACCCCACCGGCTTCTGGGCCGAGGAACTCGCCACCGCCCACCGCGAACTGACCCGGGCCGGCCACTCCGTCGTGATCGCGACGCCGGACGGCGTGACCCCCACCCCCGATGCGGTCAGCCTCGACGCCGAGCAGGTCGGCTCCCAGGAGAAGGCCGACGACCTCGCAGCCTACCTCCGCGAGATCTCCGGGGAGCTGGAGGCCGCGGTGCCCATCTCCTCGGTGGACGTCTCCGACTTCGACGCCGTGGTGCTCCCCGGCGGCCACGGCCCCATGACCGACCTCGCCTTCGACCCGCACACCGGCCGCGTGCTCGCCGCGGCGAACGCGGCCGGCACGGTCGTCGCCCCGTTCTGCCACGGTCCGGCAGCCCTCCTGGCCGCCAAGGCCGAGGACGGCACGAACGTGTTCGCCGGGCGGCGGGTGACGGCGTTCACCGACGAGGAGGAGCGCGCGGGCGGCACGGGCGAGAAGACCCCGTGGTGGGTCGAGTCCGCGCTGCGGGACGCGGGCCTCGAGGTCGAGACGGCGCCGGCCTGGAGCGACCACGTGGTCGTGGACGGGAACCTCATCTCGGGCCAGAACCCCCAGTCGAGCGCGTCCGTGGCCCGCGAGGTCATCGAGGCCCTCGGGCGCGGCACGGCCGGCTGAGGTTCCGGGCGCGCCCCGCCGCCCGCGCGGCGCTTGGCGGGGCGCGCCCGGCCTGCTTGACTGCCAGCAGCACACCCGTCCCGCCGAAGGAGTCCGCATGCCCGCCACCCGCCCCATCCGCGGCGCCGTCCTCAACACCATGGGCGCCGAGCCGCCCTACGCGGACTCGCGCCCCATCACCGTGGACGAGCTCGAGCTGGAGGGCCCCGGCCCCGGGGAGCTCATGGTCCGGATCGAGGCGGCCGGGCTGTGCCACTCGGACCTGTCCGTGGTCAACGGCTCGCGCCCCCGCCCGCTGCCCATGCTCCTGGGGCACGAGGCCGCCGGGATCGTGGAGGACGTGGGCGACGGCGTCGAGTCCGTGCGCCCGGGGCAGCGCGTGGTCATGACGTTCCTGCCGCGCTGCGGCGAATGCGCCGCGTGCGCCACCGAGGGCAGGCTGCCCTGTGAGCGGGGCAGTGCGGCCAACGCGGCCGGCACCCTGCTCACCGGCGCACGCCGGCTCACGCGCACGGGGGAGACGGTCCAGCACCATCTGGGGGTCTCGGGCTTCGCGACCCACGCCGTGGTCGACGAGCGCTCG
The DNA here is from genome assembly GCF_054063535.1 of Sinomonas sp. RB5. Lineage (NCBI taxonomy): Bacteria > Bacillati > Actinomycetota > Actinomycetes > Micrococcales > Micrococcaceae > Sinomonas > Sinomonas sp. RB5. Next base: position 172,652 of record NZ_JBSSGJ010000006.1, on the reverse strand, counting down.
GTGGTCCCGGTCGGCGACGACGTCCCGCCGCACGTCGCCGCGCTGCTCGGCTGCGCCGTGCTCACCGGGGGCGGCGCGCTGCTGAACGCGGGCAGGATCACGCCCGAGACGACGGTGGCCGTGGTGGGGCTCGGGGGAGTGGGCATGGCGGGGCTGCTCACGGCGCTCGCAACGGGGTGCCGGGTCGTGGCGGTGGACGCGCAGGAGTCCAAGCTCGCCACCGCCCGCGAGTGGGGCGCGGCGGAGGCGCTCACGCCGGCCGAGGCGATGGAGCAGGGCGTGCAGGCCGACGTGGTCCTCGAGGCGGTGGGGCACCCTCGCGCGTTCGAGACCGCCTACCGGCTCCTCGGCCTCGGCGGCACGCTCGTGACCGTCGGGCTGCCTGCCCCCGGCGCGACCGCTCAGATCGAGCCCCTGCAGCTCACCGCCAAGGCCCAGACGGTGGTGGGCAGCTACCTCGGCTCGGCGGTGCCGAAGCGGGACGTGCCCGCGTTCGAGCGCCTCTGGCGCGAGGGCCGGCTCCCGCTCGAGCGGCTCGTCTCGCGCCGGATCGGCCTCGAGGAGATCAACGAGGGCATGGATGCGCTCGCCTCGGGCTCGGTGATCCGCCAGGTCGTGACGTTCGACGGCGCGTAGCCGCCCCCGCGCGGACCTCGCCCGGGCCACGCTCCGGGTCAGGCGTGGGCGTCGAGGAACTTGGCCCAGTCGCGCCGGAACCGGGCGCGGGCCTCGGCGGCGCGCTGCTCCTCGAGTGCGTGCAGGCGCCCGAAGCTGAACGCGCTCTCCCCGCTGGCCTGGGCGGCGGCCGCGAGCTCGAGCAGGTGGGCCCGGCTCACCACCGTGTCCTGCAGCTCGCCGAGCGTGTCCTGGATCCGCTCGGCGGACGCCGCGAGCCTGCTGGCGCGCTTTCCGAGCACGGGCTCGGCCGCCTCTCCCGCATAGCGCAGCCGCTTGGCGCTCTTGCGCACCTCATGGAGGGCCGCCTCGAGCGCGGTGACGTCCGAGGCCTCGGCGCCGTCGAGGTCCTCGGCGACCCGGACGGCGTCCTGCAGGCGCCGGACGTCCCTCGCGAGCCGGCGGGCCACCGCCTTCCGTGCCGTCTTCCGGCCGCGGTCGGTGAGCGGGGGCGCGTCGAGGAAGGCGTCGAGCGAGTCGAGGAGGCGGAGGTAGCGCTCGCTGTCCAAGGCGACCAGGCCGGCGTCGTGCGCCTGCCGGTAGCGGAAGTCCGACTCCTCCTCGATCCGCGCCAGGACCGGGCCGAGCAGCAGGGCGGCCGGCTGGGAGCCCGCCAGATCGGCCAGTCGCGCGCGCATGACCTCGACGTCCCGGGCCCCTCCGACCGTGCCCGCGAGCCACTGGAGCTCGTCGCGCAGCCGGTTCGCGGCGTCCGCGTCGATGAACTTCCGGAACGAGGCGAGGGCCGAGCGCATGCGGCGGGCGCTGACGCGCAGCTGGTGCACCGCGTCGGGGGCGTCCAGGCGGACGCCGGGGTCACGGGCCAGGAGCTCCTCGGCGTGCTGGCGGAGGTAGGCCAGGAGCACGACGCCGGCCTCCCCCTTCCGCTCGGGCGTCGCCTGCTGTGGGGCGGCGTGCTGGAGCGCGGGCCCGAGGGCGCGGACGAGCTTGGAGGGGAGCGCGGCGGGGTGGATGCCGGCGGCGGCGAACAGCTCGTCGGCCGCCTCGAGCAGGTCCTCGGAGCCCGTGACGAGTTCGAGCTCCCATTCGCGCCACCGCTGCCCGGGGCCGATGCCCGGCGGGACCTGGGACTCGACGAGGTCGTCGCTGAACTCGGCCAGGGCATGGCCGGCGGCGTCGAAGAGCTCGGTGGCGGTGCGGCGGGTGGACAGGCGGGCGATCGGCACCAGCTCGGCGCCGCGGGTGTGGGCGGCGACGAGGTTCCTGAGCCGGTCCGGGACGGTTGCGGTGTCCAGGCGCAGGGGCTCGTGGATCTCCTGCCGGGCGCCCGAGGCGGCCGGGAGCTTGAGGTGCCAGCCGGCGTCCGGGCCGCCGGTGCGGCGGCGCAGGGTGATCCGGTGCCGGGCCAGGGCGAAGTCCTGGGTGTCGAAGTACACGGCATCGAGCTGGCGGGTCTGGGGCGTGCCGATCCGGTCGACGCCGGGGAGCCCGGCGAGGTCGGGGACAGGGGTGTCCATCTCGACGCTGTACTTGCGTTCTACCTCGAGGGCGTCCTGGCCGGCCATGCGCCCAGCCTACGGGGAGGCGGCAGGCAGCGCACCGGGCGCGGCCGGAGGAACGGGGCCGGTGGCCGCGCAGGCCGCCGCGATCCCGGGGGCGACCGCCCGGAAGACGGTGGTGCCCCCGGGCATGACCATGGAGGCGAGGAACTCCTCGTCGAAGGTGGTGATCCCCGCGTCGACCGCGTCGAGCTTGGCGCGGATGAGCGCGGAGAGCTGGCGCCACCCGCGCCGGGCGGACTCCTGGGCGCGGGGCAGATCAGAGGACGCGGCCGGGAGGGCCAGGAGGAAGTGGCGGCCTCCCGAACGGAAGGTGATCCTGGTCTTCCCGCGCTCGGAGGCGAACCGGATCCCGGTGGCCCCGGCGGCGGCGAGCATCGCCTGGATCTCGGCCTGGGAGGCCGAGCAGGTGACGGAGGCCCCGCGGATGTAGTTGCTTCTCATGGCTCGGAGTGCTCCCGAGGGCCTGCCCAGGTTCCGGGCGGCAATGTCGCAGCCTGCACATTCGGCACCGCGCTGGAATGCGGTCTGCGCGCTGCAGGGTGGGACATCACGCGCGCCGGTACTGGGCGGTGATGGGGCACTCGAACGGATCGCGGGCGGCGAGCCCGACCCGGTTGAGGTAGGCGATGACGATCCCGTAGGAGCGCCACAGGGTCGTCTCGGTGTAGGGGACCGCGAGGGTGCGGCACTGGTCGCGGACGATCCTGCGTGCCCGGCCCAGATGGGGCCGGGGCATGCTGGGGAAGAGGTGGTGCTCGACCTGGTAGTTCAGGCCGCCCATGAGCCACGTGGCCCACCAGCCGCCGGAGATGTTGCGGGAGGTGCGGACCTGCTTGCTGAAGAAGTCGAGCCTCGCCTCGCGGGCGATCACCGGCATCCCCTTGTGGTTGGGGGCGAAGGTGGCGCCCATGTAGAGGCCGAAGACGGCGAGCTGGACGCCGAGGAACGCGAAGGCCATGCCGAGGGGGAGGAGCCAGAAGAGCGGGACCAGCAGGATGCCGAACCGCAGCGTCAGGAGGCCGAGCTCAGCCCACCGTCCGCGGACGGGGCCGCGGGAGACCAGGTGGCGGAAGCTGAGGAAATGGAGGTTGAGGCCCTCGAGCGTCAGCAGGGGGAAGAACAGCCAGCCCTGGTGCCGCGTGATGAGTCTGCGCAGGCCGCGGGCCTGGGACGCGTCCTCCTCGACGAACGAGATGGTGTCCACCTCGATGTCCGGGTCGCGTCCCACCCGGTTCGGGTTGGCATGGTGCCGGGAGTGCTTCGAGTCCCACCACGAGTAGCTCATCCCGACGACGGCCGCGAGTGCACGGGCGAGCCTGTCGTTGGCGGGCCCCGTGGAGAGGATCTGCCGGTGGGCGGCCTCGTGGGCCATGAAGGCGACCTGGGTGAAGAGGATCCCCAGCCCTGCGGCGATGAGGAGCTGGAACCAGCTCTGGCCGAGGAGGAAGGAGCCGGTGAGGAAGCCGCCGAGAACGGTGAGGAGTGCCGCACCGAGGAGCGAATAGAACCACGGCGTGCGCCGCAGCAGTCCGTCCTCGCGCACCTTCTGGGCCACCTGGAGGTAGGCCTTGGTCAGCGGCGGGAAGGTCTCGGTGCCCGCGTGGGGCGCACGAGTCGAGGGGACTGCGGGGCTGGAAACTGTGGTTATCAGGAGACCTTCAGGTGGGGGGAGGTGCTGGGGGTGGAAACGATGCCTGCGGGCGGGCCGCCGGTGGGGGCCCGCCCGCGGCGTCGTTCAGATCAGAGGGCGCGGATGTTCGCAGCCTGGGGGCCCTTGGGGCCGCGCTCGGAATCGAACTCGACGCGCTGGCCCTCTTCGAGGGAGCGGTAGCCGGACGAGTTGATGGCGCTGTAGTGGGCGAAGACGTCGGGAGTGCCGTCTTCAGGCGCGATGAAGCCGAAGCCCTTTTCGGAGTTGAACCATTTCACGGTGCCAGTGGCCATGTTGCTTTCCTTCTGTGTGGATGTGACCCCTGTGCAGGGGCCGGTTGCCGGGCCGACGACGTCGGCGCGGACAGCTGTGGTGGTGAGGGGAATGATGTGCGAGGCGCTGTGCGCGGTGCGGGCGGCCACACGGGGCCGCGGCCCAGCGGCCGAAGGCCTGGCAGCAAGAAGTCTGAAGGGGCCCTCAACCTGAGGGCGGTGACCAGCCGCTCTTCTGACAGCTGGCGTTTGTATCACTCTACAGGTTTCCCGGCCCTGTGTCCCGTCAGCCCCAGAAGGGCGATGCCGACGGCGGCGATCCACACCCACAGGAGCGGTCCGTAGACCGCGTAGAGGGCGGTGACGGCGAACCGCAGCACCTCGCTCGCCAGCCCGAGCGCCCCGGTCGCGATCCCGAGCCAGCCGATCCAGCCGGGGAGCGGGCCCCGGACCATCGGCAGGCTGATGAGGAGCACGCCCAGCGGAGTGAGGATCCCGGCGAGGGCGACCGTGTTGTTCTCGGCCACGAGCGCCTCCGCGGCCGCAGCGAAGGCCGGCCGCGCGGCGTCGTCGGCGGCGGACCACGCATCGCTGAGGGTGACGAGCGAGAGGCTGCCCACGCTCGAGGTCGGCACCGCGAGCAGCGCCGTCCACGACGCCGCGCCCACCGCGAAGCCCAGCAGCGCGAGGCTGGGGTTCGTGGGCAGGAGGGCGACGAGGAGCGCGGCGAACACCACGAGCCCGAACAGCGACGGGACGAGCCAGAGCAGCTGCTGGGCGATGTAGGAGGCCTTGTGCCCGGCGATGAAGCGCAGCGTTGCCTCGCCGCCCGAGACCGGGGGCGCGTCCACGGCGTAGAGGGCCAGCGCGGCCAGGTCGAAGAGCACGAACAGGAGCGCGGCGACGCCCGCGACCCGGTAGAGGGGAATCCAGGAGAGGGAGGCCCACCAGGCGCGGGCACTGGGCTGGGCTGGCGCCGTCATGCTCTTCAGGCTAGGGCCGGCGGCGTGAAGCTGCTGGGGGCGAAGGGCTCTGAACGTCGGCCCGCGCCCGGCCTAGCCTGAAGATCAGGTTCCGCGCAGTGTCCGGGAGTGATCGCCATGAATCCGCTGGTCCAGATGGTGGTGTTCTTCATCTTTGCCGTCCCCGCGTTCCTCGGCAGCGTCCTGGCGGCCTGGTTCCCGTGGGCGCAGTGGGTGGGCCGCGTGGGGACGGGGCTGACCATGCTGCTCGGCGGGGCCGCCGTGAACGCCTCGTTCCTGATCGGGGGCGCCACCTACGCAGACTTCGCCGACGACGCGAAGTTCGCCTGGGTGACCGATGCCTGGCGGGGCGTGGTGCCCGGGAACTACGCGCTCTGGATCGGGCTGCTCATCGCGTTCGAGGCCGTGACCGGCATCCTGATCCTCTCCGGCGGCTGGCCGACGCGCGCCGGGCTCGTGGCGGCGATGGCGTTCCACCTGGGGCTGGGGACGTTCTTCTCCTGGTTCCTGACCTACTACGCGGCGGTCATGCTCGTGGGCATGGCGCTCCTGCTGCGCGCCGAGTGGAGGGGGCAGATCGCGACCGGCCCGGCGCCGCGGCGGCGGCACCGCCTCGCATAGGCGCGGACCCTAGTCCTCGTCGTCCTCGTCCTCCGCCTCGGCCAGGTTGAGGGAGGCCGCCTGCAGGATGCCCGCGACGTCCGCGTCCGGCGCGTCCTGCCGGTAGGCCTCGGCCACGGACTTGAATCCGATCGCCATCCCGAGGACCAGGCGCGTGTAGTCGGGGGCCAGCGCCTCGATGATCTGCCGGATCACCTGGGGCAGGACCTCGCGCAGCGCCGCCGCCTGCTCGGGCGAGCCGCCGCTGAACGTCACCGAGACCGCGTCGTCCACCCGGGCGAGGGTCTTGAGGGATTCCTTGAACATTTCGGTTGCCGCAGGGTCTTCCGGTTCCCAGGACAGGGCTGCCGTGAGGACGCCGATGCCGCGCTGGATCATCTCTGTGTCATCACTCATGCCTCCATCCTGCCCCGCGGCGCCCCGCCGCAATCCGTGCGGCGCGGGGATTCGATGGCGCCTGCCGAAAACCGGCCGGTTCGGGCGCCGGACAGGCTGTCTCTTGGCGGCGCGTCAGCTCGCGCCGACGGCCTCCAGCGCGCGCACGACGGCGGCCCTCGCCTCCGCGTCCAGCGGCCGCAGGGGCCGGGGGAGGCTGGGGGACGCCGTGAGCCCGAGGACCTCGGCCGCCGCGGCGGCCACGCGCAGGCTCCCGTGCTCGGCGAAGAGGTCCCAGACGGGCGCGAGCCGGGCCGAGAGCGCGCGGACCGGATCGGCGTCGTCCGCGCCTGCCGCGCCACTTGGCCGCCCCGCCCCGCGCAGGGCCGCGCGCGTGAGCGCGACGCAGACCTCCGGCAGGATCCCTGCGAGCACGCTGTACCAGGCGTCGGCGCCGTGGGCGAGGGCCGTCGCGGCGCACGCGTCGCCACTGATGCCGATCGTCACGGTGTCCGGGAGGAGGGCCCGGAGCGCGCCGAGGCGTGCAGCGGCGGCGTCCGGATCCGCTGGCACGGGCGGGATCTTCACGGACGCGACGCCGGGGAGCGTGGCGATCGCGGCGTGGAGCTCGTCGGTGAAGGCGAAGCCGGTGGTGCGCGGGTTGTCGTAGACCACGAGCGGGACCGAGAGCTCCGCGGCGGCCTCCTCGTAGAGGCCGTACACCTCCTCCGGCGTGAGCGGCTGGTAGGAGACGGGCGCGAGCAGGACGGCGGCGGCGCCGGCCTCCTGCGCGTCCGCTGCGTGGGCGAGGACGTCGCGGGTGCGGAGCGCGCCGATGCCGGCCAGCACCGGCGTCGCCCCGGCATGGGCGACCGCGGTATCGAGCACGCGGCGGCGCTCCTCGCGGCCCAGGTACGCGTAGCTGCCCGTGGAGCCGAGCACGCCGAGGCTGTCGACGCCGGCCGCGGACGCGCGCTGCACGAGCCGGCCGAGCGCGGCCTCGTCGATCCCGTGCTCGTCGAGCGGGGTCAGGGGGAAGGCGCTCAGGCCGGTGAACACGGGCGGTCTCCTCGGATCAGGTGCTGTCCCAGCAACCTACCCGACGCCAGCCGGTCCGCCCGGGCGGCTCAGCCGAGGGCGACCGTGAGCTCGGGGGAGTGGGTGAGGGTCGCGTGCACGGGGCAGTGCTGGCCCGCGCGCAGCAGCGCCTCCCGGTGCTTCTCGCTCAGGCCCTCCGGGAGCACGAGCTCCACGCGGATCTCGCCCACGCGCCGCTGCCGGTGGACACGGTGAACTGCTCGGTCCCGGTGCGGGTCGCGGTGGCGGTGTAGGAGTCGGCGATGGGGGTCCCTTCGGTTGGATGGTGCAGCGTGTGGGCGCTGCGGCGCCGCTCGCACGTACTCGAGAACGGGAGGGAGGCGGGACCCTATTCCCCGGCGAGGGCCCTTGCCGAAGCGTCCGGCTCTTGACCGGGGCGGGGTGGATCCCTAGTCTGATATATGAGACGTATGTCACGCTGCCGTCCCCGACTGGAGGTCTTGATCTCGACGGGTCGGCGCGAAGGTGCGGGAAACTGAGCGGCTGTCCGCGTCCAGGCAATGGCGCTCTCGCGCCGTCAGTGGATTGTGCTGAAGCCAGAAGGGAACACATCTCAATGATCTATCCGACCAGGACAACGGCGTCCGTCGACACCTCGATATTGAAAGAGACCAGCTCCACGTTCAAACGCCGCTTCATGGTGCGGCTTGTCGCTGTGTTCATCGGCGGGATGTTCCTCGACGGCTACATCCTCGGAATCATCGGCCCCGTCACCGGACCCATGCGGTCGGATCTCCAGCTCGACTCACTGTCCCTGGGCATGATCGCTGCAGGCCCGCTGGCAGGCATCTTCGTCGGCGCGCCGCTGGCTGGCTGGGCCACTGACAAGTTCGGGCGCAAGCCCATGTTCCTCGTGGACATGGGCCTGTTCCTGCTCGCCTCAGCGGCCCAGTTCTTCGTAGCCTCCGGAGACGGGGCCGTGGTCCAGCTGGCCATCATCCGGTTCCTCATGGGCGTCGCGATCGGCGGCGAATACTCAATCGGTGGACCCCTGCTGTCAGAGTTCTCCCCGCCAAAGCTCCGCGGGCGCTTGCTCGGGCTGACTCTGATCGCCTGGTACGTCGGCTTCATGATGGCATTCATCATCGGCACCCTCCTGCACGACGCCGGAACCCCATGGCGCCTCGTCATCGGCACGAGCACGATCCTCGCCCTGGTCCTGTTCCTCGCCCGCTTCGGCCTCCCCGAATCGCCGAGCTGGCTCATCACGAAGGGACGGCGCGAGGAGGCGCTCGCGATCGCACGCAGATACGTCGAATCGCCCCAGATGCACCACAGCATCACCGAAGAGATCGATCTGAGGAGGATCCAGGAGGCCCAGGCCGCGCAGGGCAGGACAAAGATCAAGAGCGCCTCCGTCGGAATGCTGTTCTCGAGGCAGCACTGGCGCGCCACCCTCTTCACCTCAGGTTTCTGGTTCTGCGCGGTCACTCCGTACTTCGCGATCGCGACCTTCGCCGACGACGTGCTCAACCATTTCGGCTTCGGCGGCGGCTGGGCCGGCGGAGTGGGCCTGTCCGCACTTGCGACCGCGGGCGTTGTCACCACTGTGCTTCTGATTGACAAGCTCGGCCGCCGAATCCTCACCGTGCCCGGGCAGTGGCTCTGCGCAGGCATCCTGCTGATCATCGGACTCTGGGGGAACGCACCGGCGATCCTCGTGCTTGTCCTGTTCCTCGCCTTCTCCTACTTCAATGCCGGCTACACCACGCTGACCCAGGTCTATCCGGCCGAGGTATTCCCCGGCCACCTGCGCGGCATCGGCATGGGCTTCGCCGCGGCCTTCAGCCGCATCGGAGCCGCACTCGGCACCTTCGCCCTGCCATGGGCAATCAGCAACATCGGCATGGGCCCAAGCATGGTCGCCGCCGCCGCCGTCGCATTACTCGGCGCAGTCCTCTCGCAATGGCTCGCCCCTGAAACAAAGGGACGCACCCTCGCAGAGATCTCCGCAAACTTCTCCCACTGACACCGGGACTGCCCGGTGACGACTTGCTGACGGTGCGGCCGGACCTGCCGATAGGAGGGAGATGCAACATCGGTCGGACCACAACGCGCTGCCAAGCATCAGGGGGGCTCCATGAAGGGCATCATCTTCAACCTGCTCGAGGAAGCCGTCGTGGAGCGCCACGGCGCCGACGCCTGGGACGGGCTGCTCGACGGCCTCGGCCTGGACGGGGTCTACACCTCGCTGGGCAGCTACCCGGACGCGGAGGTCTACCAGATCGTCGAAGGCGCCGGCCGCCTGGCCGGGCTGAGCCCCGCCGAGGCGCTGCGCTGGTTCGGCCGCGAGGCCATGGCGCTGATGGCGGGACGGTTCCCCGCCTACTTCTCCGCCCACACCACGGCGCTTCCCTTCCTGCTCAGCGTCAACAGCATGATCCATCCGGAGGTGCGCAAGATCTATCCCGGTGCCGACGTGCCCACCTTCGGGTTCCGCACGGAACCGTCCGGGGCGCTGCTGATGGCCTACACCTCCCCGCGGCGGCTCTGCGCGCTCGCCCATGGATTCATCGACGGCGCGGCGGCTCACTTCGGGGAGACGGCCCAGGTGGACCACCTCGAGTGCATGCACCGGGGCGACAGCGAGTGCCTCTGCCGGGTCACCTTCCGCGCCGCGGAGGCAGCGTGAGCGGGACGGCGGCGCTGGAGGCGCAGATCGCCGCGCTCGAGCGCCGCCTCGAGCGCGAGCGGCGCACCCGCCTCGCGGCCGAGCGGATCGCGGAGAAGGGGCTGCGGGAGCTCTACGACCGGCAGCAGCAGCTGGGGCTGCTCGAGGCGGTCGCCGATGCGGCCAACCAGTCGAGCACCGTGGCCGAGGCCCTGCAGTACGGGGTGCGGACGGTGTGCGAATTCAGCGACTGGGAGATCGGGCACGCCTACCTGCTCGACGAGGGCGGCCGGAGCGTGCGGCCCACCGCCATCTGGCACGGGGTGGGCGAGGGCCGGTTCAGGGACTTCTACGGGGCCACCGAGGCCACTGGCTTCGAGGCGGGGCAGGGGCTGCCCGGCCGCGTGCTGGCCAGCGGCGCCCCGGCGTGGATCCCGGACATCGCCGCAGACCCCGGGTTCCCGCGGGCCGAGGCGGCCCTGCGCGACGGGCTCCGCTCGGCGGTGGCCTTCCCGATCCTGCTCGGGACGGAGGTCACCGCGGTCCTGGAGTTCTTTGCCGCCCACACCCTCGAGCCCGACGAGACGCTCCTGCGGCTGCTGGCGAAGATCGGCGCCCAGCTGGGCCGCGTCGCGGAGCGCGAGCGCGCCCGGGACCGCCTCCTGCACGACGCCCTCCATGATGCCCTCACGGGGCTGCCCAACCGGGCCCTCCTCGCGGACCGGCTCGCCCATGCCGTGGCCCGCACCGCCCGGGACCAGGGGAGCTCCTTCGCCGTCCTCTTCGCCGACCTGGACCGGTTCAAGCTCGTCAACGACAGCCTCGGGCACCCGGTCGGGGACGCCCTCATCACCGAGGTCGCCCGGCGGTGGGGCCGTGCGCTGCGCCCGGGGGACACGCTGGCGAGGATCGGGGGCGACGAGTTCACGGTCCTGCTGGACGGGATCGAGGACGTCAACGACGCCGTGCGCACCGCGGCGGGCATGATGGAGGCCCTCGCCGAGCCGGTCCTCATCGGCGGCCAGCAGCTGTTCGTCAGCGCGAGCATCGGCATCGCCACCAGCGCCATGGGCTACGACTCGGCGGACGAGATCCTCCGCCACGCGGACCTGGCCATGTACCGGGCGAAGGTGCTGGGCAAGGGCCGCTACGAGATCTACGATCCCGTGATGCACGAGCTCGCCGTGGGCCGCCTCTCGCTCGAGTCGAGGCTGCGCCAGGCCCTGCACGAGGAGGAGTTCGTGCTCCACTACCAGCCGATCGTCTCCCTGGGGGACGGGGCGATCGTGGGGGTCGAGGCGCTGGTGAGGTGGCGCAGGTCCGAGTCGGAGCTGGTCTTTCCGGACCAGTTCATCGCGGTGGCGGAGGAGACGGGGATCATCGTCTTCCTCGGCATCTGGGTGCTGCGCGAGGCGTGCCGGACCATGGTCCGCTGGCAGCAGGAGTTCCCCCGCGACCCTGCCCTCACGGTGGCCGTCAACGTCTCGGCCCGGCAGTTCGCCCAGCACGACTTCGTCGAGCAGGTGGCCCGGGTCCTGGCTGAGACGGGCATCCGCCCGGACACGGTCAAGCTCGAGATCACCGAGAGCGTGTCGATGATGGACACCGAGTACACCGTCGAGGTCCTCACCCAGCTCCAGCGGCTCGGCGTCTGCGTGAGCATCGACGACTTCGGCACGGGGTACTCGTCGCTCGCGTACCTGCACAGCTTCCCGATGGACACGCTCAAGATCGACCGCTCCTTCGTCGCCCAGCTCGACCGCGGCGAGCAGGGCCGGCAGATCGTGGGGACCATCATGAACCTGGCCCGGGACCTGAGGATCCGGGTCATCGCGGAGGGGGCCGAGACGTCCCGGCACGTGGAGGAGCTGAAGACGCTGGGGTGCGACTTCGCGCAGGGGTACTACTTCTCCCGGCCCGTGGAGCCTGCCGTGATCTCGGGCCTGCTCGCGGCCCGTCCCGCGGCCGGGTCAGCCCAGGGACCGCTGGATCGCGAGGCAGGCCGCGCCGCGGGCCCAGAGGTTCACGTCGGCGGAGTCGATGCGCAGCCGCTCGAGCGCCCGGGCGCCCTCGAAGGCGCAGCTGCCCAGGCCTGAGGCGATCCCCTCGGAGAGCAGGTCGTAGGCGGCGATGCCCTCGCCGGAGAGGAGGATCAGCTCCGGCGCAAGGATGTTGTCGATGACGGCCAGCCCGCGGCCGATCCACTCGCCGGCGCCGCGGAAGGCGCGGCGGGCGCTCCGCTGCGCGGTGCCCTCGCCGCTGCGGGCGAGGTCTGCCGCCGCGGCGACGCTGGGCGTCCCGGCCGCCCGGGCGATCGCGTCGTCCCCCGCCAGCGCCTCGAGGCAGCCCCGCCGCCCGCAGTGGCACTGCGGGCCCTTCGGCAGCAGGGGGATGTGGCCGAACTCGCCCGCGAGCCCCTCGGCGCCGTCGTGCAGGCGGCCGCCGATCACGAGGCCGAGCCCGATCCCGGGGCCGAGGGTGACGACGGCGAAGTCCTCCGCCTCCCGCCCCGCGCCGAAGAGGTACTCGGCCACGGCGAGGGTGTTGACGTCGTTGTGCACGCTCACGGGAAGGCCGGCCGCCCGCCCGAGGGGGGTGGCGATGTCGACGTCGTGCCAGCCGAGGATGGGGGAGAACCGGCACGTGCCGGAGGGCGGGTCCACGTGCCCGCTGACGCCGACGCCGATGCCGAGGGCGCGCTCGCGGGACCCGGGCACCGCGTCCAGGAGGCTGCCGACGAGCTCGGCGACGGCGGCCAGCGCCTCCTCGGGGGCCGGCCGATCCACGGCCGTCTCCTGCCGGGCGATCACCTTGGCGCCGAGGTCCGTCAGGACCCCCGAGATGGCGTGGGGGCCGATCTTGATGCCCACCGCGCACAGCTTCTCGACCGCCACGCGGATGACGCGCCGGGGCCGGCCACGGCCGGCGGGGGCGGCCGGGGACTCGGTGACGTAGCCGCTGTCGATGAGCGGCTTGAGGGTGCGGGTGACGGTGGACTGGTCGAGCGAGGCGAGCTCGGCCAGATCGGCGCGGGTGAGCGGCTCGTTGCGGAGGACCAGGGAGAAGAGCTCTGCCCGGTGCGGGTCTTTCACCGCGGGAAGGTGGAAGGCCAGTCGCCCGGCTGCCTCCATACCCATGGCCTCCACTCTATCGGCAGGGGCGGCCGCCGCCTCCACGGGCGGCTCCCGGTTGGGAGCGCCCGTGGAGGCGGCGCCGCACCTAGGCGCCCAGCTCGATCCAGTTCAGGTTCACGGCGCCTGCGTCGGAGCGGCCGCGGCCGAGCGTGATGAGGTTGTCGCCGGCCTCCAGGGTGATCCTGGCGGTCGCCACACCCCAGGTGTCCCACGTGGCGAGCGCGGGGAAGTCGACGTGCCGGGGCCCGTCGACCACCGAGTGGTCGGCCCGCTCCGCGGAGACGGTCAGGGTGCTCGTGGCCCCGGTGGCGTTCGCGTAGCGGTACCGGATCGTGTACTCGCCGCGGCGGGGCACCCGGACGGCGAAGGTCACGAGGGGGTCCGCGCTGCCCACGGTGGCGGCGAGCCCGTCGACGAAGCCGCTGCCGTCGTGGCCGGCGTGGTCGTTGTTGAAGCCGGCGCCGCCTCCCCACGCGGCGTAGGCGGCGGGGTAGCGGGTGGCGCCCCGGTCTTTCAGCGGGGTGATGCGGAACAGGGCCGAGGCGTGCGGGGCGAGCGTGGCCGTGGCCTCGGTCCGGACGCCGAGGTCCCGGTGGGCCCACAGGTCCCTGACGTTCGCCGCGCCGGAGAGCCCGAGGTCCTTGGCGAAGTCGATGGTCTTGGTCTGGGTCGCGCTGTCGGAGCGGTTGAAGAGCGCCAACGCCCAGGACCCGTCGGGGAGCTGGCCGGCCCAGCGCTCGCTGTCCCGGGAGCCGGGGTCGACCGAGTAGGGGGTGGCGGAGCGGTAGAGCGGCTTGCCGACCAGGCCCTCCTGGTTGAGCTCGAGCACGTCCTTGTTCGTGTAGACCCAGGCGTCGTTGCCGATCTGCTGGTACGTGTCCGCGATGGCCAGGGGCGATCCGGCGATGACCATGAGGTTCATCATGGTCCGGCGCTCGTCGTCGCTGGCGAAGGTGCTGGCGCGCATGAAGTCGCCGTCGAGGATCAGCTGCCCGCGCCCGTTGCGGTGCGACCAGCCCGTGAAGCCCGCGAACGGGTTGAACCAGTTGGGCCAGGCGTCCTGCCAGCCCTGGCGGCCGCCGCTGAGCCGGTCCCAGCCGCCGCGGTCGGCGTCGGCGTCGATCCGGACGAGGTCGCCGTTGGCGAGCTCGGCGGAGGCGTCGTCGAACAGGTGCGGCATCACGAGGGAGAGCTCGAGGTCCTCGCCGGCGGCCTCGTTGAGCCAGGCCAGGGCCGTCTCGTAGTTGGCGCGCCCGTGCGGGGCGTTGACCTGCCCGATGTTGGCGTCCATCCCGTTCTCGTACCAGGAGAGGAAGTCCACGCGCAGGTATGGGACCCGGAGGCGCTTGAAGTAGGCCACATAGCCCTGGAGGTACTCCTTGGCGCCGGGGCGAGTCACGTCCAGCCAGTAGAGGGTGTTGCCGCCGATGTCCTTGGCGAAGAAGTCGCCCGGGGCGACGATGTCCGCGATCTTGATGTCCGGCCGGCCCACCACGGTCTTGGACGGGTCCTCGACGGCCGCCCTGTGGACCCAGAGTGGGTTGTAGTAGACCCCGAGCTTCATGCCGCGTTCGGCCAGGTAGTGGGACCAGTAGGCCCAGTCGTGCTGCCACGAGTCGTTGTAGGTGACGATGTAGCCGTTCGGGGTGGTGCGGCTCGAGCCCTCGATCCACCCGTCCGTGCAGGCCATGTCGTAGCCGTACGGGGCGAGGTCGGAGGCGAGCCAGTCGATGTTGGCCTTCCACTCGTCCTCGGGGATCGGGGCGTTGTGCGGGAAGGCGTAGCCGTAGATGTTCCAGTACCGGGGGCCGGCGCCGCGGCGGGTGAACACGCTGTTGCGGCTCGCGAGCCTCAGCGGCGGCGCGGGGGACGTGGGCACCGTCAGGTCCGTCGAGGCGGCGCGGGCGGGGGCCTCGACCGCCGCCGTGCACGCGAGCGCGGCTGCGCCCCCGAAGGCCAAGAGGGAGCGTCGGGACAGGTTCTTCATCGATCAGTCCTTTGGGAGGGGTTGCGGTCACCACAGTCTGCTTGCGAGCATATAAATGCGTCAAGCATAAAAATAGAAGGTGTTCGGACTCCGCCCCCGCGGACGGCCCACGGACGCCGCCAAGGAGAAGCCATGACCGCCGCAGGCACCGCTCGTCCCCACGCCGATTCCGCCGCCGACCCGCAGTGGTTCCGCAGCGCGGTCGTGTACCAGATCTACCCGCGCAGCTTCGCGGACTCGGACGGGGACGGGGTGGGCGACCTCCGGGGGATCATCGGCAGGCTGGACTACCTCCATCGTCTCGGGGTCGACGTCGTGTGGCTCTCGCCCGTGTACCGGTCTCCGCAGGACGACAACGGCTACGACATCAGCGACTACCGGGACATCGATCCGCTCTTCGGCTCGCTCGCCGACCTCGACGAGCTCATCGAGGGCCTGCACGCCCGTGGGATGAAGCTCGTCATGGACCTCGTGGTCAACCACACCTCGGACGAGCACCCCTGGTTCGCCGAGTCCCGCGCCTCGAAGGACTCGCCCAAGCGCGACTGGTACTGGTGGCGCCCCGCCCGGCCCGGCCACGAGCCCGGCACCCCCGGCGCCGAGCCGAACAACTGGGCCTCCTTCTTCTCCGGGCCCGTCTGGGAGTTCGACGAGGCCACCGGCGAGTACTACCTCCACCTCTTCTCCCGCAAGCAGCCGGACCTGAACTGGGAGAACCCCGAGGTCCGCCGGGCCGTCTACGCGATGATGAACTGGTGGCTGGACCGGGGCGTGGACGGCTTCCGCATGGACGTCATCAACTTCCTCTCGAAGGACCCCGCGCTCGCGGACAGGCCCCTCGCCCAGGGGGAGCTCTACAGCCACGACCGCAGTGGCTACGTCTGCGGCCCGCGCATCCACGAGTTCCTCCAGGAGATGCACCGCGAGGTGTTCGCCGAGCGCGGGGCCGGCCTGCTCCGGGTGGGCGAGATGCCGAGCGTGACCGTCGAGGATGCTGTCCTCTTCACCGACCCCGCCCGCGGGGAGCTGGACATGGTCTTCCAGTTCGAGCACGTGAACCTGGACCACGGCAACGGCAGCAAGTGGCAGCCCGGCACGCTCCGCCTCACCGAGCTCAAGGCCTCGCTCAACCGCTGGCAGGAGGGCCTCGAGGAGCGCGGCTGGAACAGCCTCTACTGGGGCAACCACGACCAGCCGCGCGCCGTCTCCCGCTTCGGCGACGACGGGGAGCACCGCGAGCTCTCGGCGAAGATGCTCGCCGGCGTCCAGCACCTGCACCGCGGCACGCCCTACGTCTACCAGGGCGAGGAGCTGGGCATGACCAACATGGCCTTCGGTGGGATCGACGCGCACCGGGACATCGAGGTCCTCAACCACTACCGCGAGGCCACCGACGGGCTCGGCCTCGACCCGGTCCAGGTCCTCGAGGCCATCGCCCCGCTCAACCGGGACAACGCGCGCACCCCTGTCCAGTGGGACGCCGGCCCCAACGCCGGGTTCACCACCGGCACGCCGTGGATCGCGGTCAATCCCAACGCGGCGGAGATCAACGCCGCCGACCAGGTGGACCGTGACGACTCCGTCTTCGCCTTCTATCGCGAGCTCATCCGGCTCCGCCACGAGCTGCCGGTCATCGCGGACGGCGATTTCACGATGCTCCTGCCCGAGCACGAGGCCGTCTACGCATTCACCCGCCGCCTCGACGGCACCGAGCTGCTCGTCCTCGGCAACTTCTCCGGCGAGCCCCAGCGGGTCGACGTGGGAGACCCGGGCTGGGCCGACGCCGAGGTGCTGCTCGGCAACTACCCCGACAGCCCCGGGCTGGACCTGCGGCCGTGGGAGTTCACCTGCCGTCTCCGCACCGTGGCGGCCGGCTGAGAGGGGCCGGAACCACGACGCCGGTGACGCGCCCGCGCGGGTGCGTCACCGGCGTCGTGCGCGGGTAAGGGGAGTGGGTTGCGGCCCTGACGGGCCGGAGGCAATAATTTAGCTCGGCCATCTAGCAATACGACAGTCGAGAAGAATTCCTCGGCTTCCCCCAGTCGGCGCCAAGGCGCCATTGCTAGCCTGTGCCGCGGTCAAGCAAGCCCTTCGACGAAAGGTGTCCCCATGCGAGCCATCCAGATCCCCGCCGCCGGCGAGTCCCTCGAAGCCGTGGACCGCGACGTCCCCGAGGTCCCGCGCGGGCATGTGCTCGTGCGCGTCTCCGCGTGCGGCGTCTGCCACAGCGACGTGATGCCGGGCGCCGGCATGGCGTCCTCCTACCCGCGCATCCCCGGGCACGAGGTGGCCGGCACCGTCGAGTCCGTCGGCGAGGGCGTGGAGCAGTGGAAGCCCGGCCAGCGGGTGGGCGTGGGCTGGTTCGGCGGCGCGTGCTTCGTGTGCGACGCCTGCCGCGACGGCGACTTCATCTCCTGCCGCGTCGGCAAGGTCACCGGCCTGACGTCCGACGGCGGCTATGCCGAGTTCGTCGTCGCCCCCGCGGACGCGCTCGCCGCCGTCCCGGACGGGCTCAGCGACGCCGAGGCCGCCCCGCTCATGTGCGCCGGCGTGACCACCTTCAACGGGCTGCGCGAGAGCGGCGCCCGCCCCGGCGACGTCGTGGCCGTCCTGGGCCTCGGCGGCCTCGGCCACCTCGGCGTGCAGTTCGCGGCCCGCATGGGCTTCGAGACGGTCGCGATCGCCCGCGGGGCCGAGAAGGAGAAGTTCGCCCGCGAGCTCGGCGCCCATCACTACATCGACAGCACGGCGGACGACGTCGCGGGCTCGCTCGCCGCGCTCGGCGGCGCCACGGTGGTGCTCGCCACCGTGACGGACGCCGAGGCGATGACCGCCACGATCGGCGGCCTCGCGCCGCGCGGGAAGCTCGTGGTGCTCGGCGTCCCGCAGGAGCCGCTCTCCGTCCACGCCGGGGCCATCATCGGCGGCAGCCAGGCGGTGGCCGGGCACGCGTCCGGGTCCGCGAAGGACTCCGAGGACACCCTGAAGTTCGCGGCGCTGACCGGCGTGCGCCCGCTCATCGAGGAGTACCCGCTCGAGAAGGCCGCCGACGGATTCGACCGCATGATGTCCGGCAAGGCCCGCTTCCGCGTGGTCCTCACCGTCGACTGACGCCGACTGGACGGAGCGCGGCAGGGTGGAAGCCTGCGGCCTGGAGGCGGCGCCCCTACGCGGGTGTCGCCTCCAGCTCTGCCGCGAAGTCCTCGGCGAACCGCCGCACGCCGTCCCACTCCGTGTAGACGTAGTCGCGCGAGGTGTCGGTGCCGAGGTCCCCGGGCTTGTCCTCCACGATCCGCTTCATCACGTGCCGCATGAGGAAGTTCAGGTGCTTGTAGGGCAGGCCGCCGCCGAACAGGGCGATCCTCTTGGGGAGCCAGCCTGACTGCTCCTCGAACTTCTTGACGTAGCCCTCCGCCTCCTCGGTGTCGCCGCCCGCCGCGGAGAGGCTGACCGAGAAGAACGCCGACGGCACGCCGACGAGGGCGTGGCGGTTGCGGCGGACGTAGTCGACCACGTGCTTGTCGTGCTTGCCGCCGTGGACGGACCCGCCCACGATCACGCCGTCATAGTCGAAGAGCGCGGGATCGGCGCTCTCCTTGACGTCGCAGGTGTCGGCCTCGACGCCCCGGGTGCGCAGGACGCCTGCGATGAAGTCCGCGATCTTCGCCGTCTGCCCCTCGTGGGTGCTGTAGGCGACCAGGACCTTGCTCATGGCGGTTCCTCCTCGGGCTGGGGCTGGCTTCATGCTGCGCCCGGCTCGGCCCGGCATGAAGTGTCCAAGGTCCCGCGGCGGGTCAGGCGTGGATGACCTGGTAAGCGCCTGCACAACTAAGCGTCCGCCTAATTCTTTTGGGAAGAGGCGGCCGGAAAGATGCTGACGGCGTCAGCGCCGGTCCAGCAGCTCCCCGAGCCGCACGATCGCCGCCGCGATCTCGTCGCGCGAGGAGACGGTGAGCTGCTGGAGGACGAGGCCGTCGAGCGCGGCGAACACAGCGCGCGCTGCCGCGCGGTCCGGACGGTGGCCGTAGTGGGCGAGGAAGTGCTCGACCAGGCTGATGTAGCTCTCGTAGAGATTGTTGGCCATCCTCCGAAGCTCGGGACTGCGCCGTGAGGCCAGGATCATGTAGTACTGGAAAATCTGGAGGTTCGGCTCGTCGGCCACGACGCGCGTGAGCGACGAGGCGAAGTCCGCGTCCAGTTCCGAAGCGAGCGTCAGGTCGGCGAGCTGCTGCGACCTCTGGACTGCCCACACGGTCGCGGCCTCCAGGAGGGCTTCTTTCGAGCCGAAGTGGTGGGAGATGAGCGTGTTGTTCACCCCTGCCCGCTGGGCGACCTTCCGGTAGCTCAGTCCATCCAGGCCTTCTTCGGCGACGACGTCCACCACGGCCCGGATGAGCGCCTCTCGTCCTGAGCCGTACCGGACCTCGCTGATTGTCATGGAACCGATCCTACCGGCGAACTCCCAGAAAAACTCTGCAGGTGCAGAGCTTGACACTGCAAACTAAGCAAGTGCAGAGTTGAGGAACGTGATGCACGCCACCTCTAGGCGGCACGGAACCCCCCCAGCCATCCCCTTCGCAAAGGAGCGATCCCATGAGCGCCCCCATCTTCCACACAGCCACCGACCGCGGGCTGGCCGAGCCCTTCGCGGTGGGCCACGTCCAGTGGCTCCGCAGGCCGGGCGACGGCGAGCGGCCCGAGCTCTCCGGCGGGATCTGGACCGTGACGCCCGAGGACGCGCCGGAGACGTTCGACCTCGCCTTCGAGGAGGACGAGACGCTCTACATCGTCGAGGGCCACCTTCGCATCGAGGTGATCGGCGGGGAGACCTTCGACCTCACCGACGGGAGCATGGCCTCGTTCAACAAGGGTGCGAAGACGCGCTGGACCGTGGTCAAGCCGACCACCGAGTTCTTCGTCTACAGCTGACGGGACCGAGCGACCATGCAGAACACCTCAGACGTCATCGTCATCGGCGCCGGCTTCGCCGGCCTCGTCGCAGCCCGCGAGCTGGGACGGAAGGGCCTGAGCGTCCAGATCCTCGAGGCCCGCGACCGTATCGCCGGACGCACCTGGCTCGAGCCCCGGATGGGCCGCAACCTCGAACTCGGCGGGACCTGGGTCCACTGGAGCCAGCCCCATGTCTGGGCAGAGCTCACCCGCTACGGCATCGGCGTGGTCACCGCCCCGGAATTCGAGAAGGCCTACTGGCATGCCGACGGCAGGCTCCACGCGGGCACGCCGGATGAGCTGATGGCGATCCTCGACGGGCCGAACCGCAGTTTCCTCGCACCGTCCCGCCAGCTCATCCCCCTGCCGTACGAGCCGCTCGCCAACCCGGCGGTGAAGGAGGCGGACCAGCTGACCGTCGCCGAGAAGATCGACGAACTCGGCCTCGACACGGTCGCGGACGAGCTCATGCGCAGCTTCTGGGCCCTGAACTTCAACGGCCGCATCCAGGACGCCGCCTACACCCAGGCCCTCCGCTGGGCCGCGGCCGCCTTCCACGAGTGGCCCGTCATGTTCGAGACCTGCGCGACCTACAAGGTCCAAGGCGGCACCCAGGCCCTCGCCCGGGCCATCCTCGACGACAGTGGCGCAACGCTGACGCTCGACGCCCCCGTTGCACAGGTGCGCCACGACGAGAAGGGGGTCGTCGCCGTCGGACGCTACGGCACCGAGTACACCGCCCGGGCCATGGTCGTGACCGTGCCCCTGCACACCCTGGACGGCATCCGCTTCGAGCCGGAGCTGTCCACGGGCAAGCGGGAGGCCGCCGAGCGCGGACAGCTCGGCCTCGGGGCCAAGCTCTGGATCAAGGTCAAGGGCCGCCACGAGCGCTTCGTGGCCATGGGCCCCCAGGAGTGGCCGCTGAACTTCGTCCAGGCCGAGTACCTCGATGCCGAGAGCACCACGCTCGTGGCCTTCGGCCCTGACGGGCGCTCCGTCGACGTCGAGGACGCCGCCGCCGCCCAGGAGATCCTGCGCCGGTGGATTCCCGAGATCGAGGTCCTCGAGGTCTCCGGCCACAGCTGGGTCGAGGACGAGTACGCCCGGGAGACCTGGCCCATGCACCGTGCCGGCTACCTCTCCGAGAGCCTGCCCGAGCTCCAGCGTCCCGAAGGCCGGATCCACCTCGCCGGGTCCGACTACGCCAACGGCTGGGGCGGATTCATCGACGGCGCCATCGAGAGCGGGTTCACCGCAGCCCGCAACATCACCGAGCAGCTCCACATCCGGCCGTGAAGCCGGTCATACTCGAACAAGGATCACTATGAGCAGCATCGAAGCCTCAATCGGCGACCGCGACGACGCGGCGGCCTCGCCGCCCACAGCCCACACCGGCCACTCCACTGCCCTGCGCGCCGGGACGATCGGCGTCGCCGGCATCGTCTTCTTCGTCTTCTCCACCCAGGCCCCGCTGACCGGCATCGCGGGCGCCACGGCCCTGGCCGTCGGACTCGGCAACGGCGCCGGCGCGCCAGGCGCCTACCTCGTCGTCGGCCTCGTCATCATGCTCTTCGCCGTCGGCTTCGTCGCGATGAGCCGCAGCGTCGACACCCACGGCGGCTTCTACGCCTACGTCAAGGCTGCCTTCGGCCGGCGCCTGGGCGGCGCCGCCGCGTGGCTCGCCATCCTCACCTACGTCTCCGTGCAGGCCGGCATGTACGGCCTCTACGGCGCCTCGTTCTCGGCGCTCCTGGGCGCGGCCGGCCTCGACGTGCCCTGGTGGATCCCCACGCTGGTGACCGTGGCACTGGTCCACTTCATGGGCACCCGCAACATCGAGCTCGGAGCCAGGGTCCTGGCCGTCCTGGTCGGCCTCGAATCGGCCATCCTGCTGGCCTTCGCGCTCAAGGTCGTCTTCACCGGTGGTGGTCCGGAAGGGCTCAATCTCGCCGCGAGCTTCAGCCCCTCCGCGGTGATGGCCGGGGCGCCCGGCGTGGCCATCATGTTCGCCATCGCCTCGATGTTCGGCTTCGAGTCCACGGCCATCTACTCGCAGGAGGCCAAGGACCCCAAGCGCACCGTCGCCCGGGCCACGTACCTCTCCGTCTGCCTCATCGCGGGCTTCTTCGCCTTCGTGTCCTGGACGATCGTCACCTTCTACGGAGCCAGCAAGGTCGGCGATGCCGCAGGCGCCGCGCTGCAGTCCGGGGACACCACCTCGTTCGTCTTCGGTGCCATCGTCTCGACCCTCGGCCCGTGGGCAGGGCTCACGGCCCAGATCCTGCTGCTGACCTCCCTGCTGGCCGGCGTCATGGCCCTGCACAACAGCGTCAACCGGTACTTCCACTCGCTCGCGCTCCACCGCTCGCTGCCCGCAGTCCTGGCCAGGACCAACAGGCACCAGGCCCCCTCCCGCGCCGCCATCGCCCAGACCGCACTGACCGTGGTGCTCATAGCCCCGTTCGCGGTGTTCGGACTTGACCCGGTCCTGACCCTCTTCTCATGGTTCTCGGGCCTCTCGGTCGCGTCCCTGCTCGTCGTCTACGTGCTGACCTCGGTTGCGGTCGTCGTCTACTTCCGCCGCAACCGCACCGACACGAGCGTCTGGAAGACCCTCATCGCCCCGGCGGCCTCCACCGTGCTCCTGATCGGCCTGCTCAGCCAGGTCGTGGCCAACTTCAACCAGCTCATCGGCGGCGACGAGACCACCGCGGCCATCCTCCTCGCCGTCGTCCCGGTGTTCTTCATCCTCGGCATCGTCCTCGAGCGCAAGAACGCCGGTGAGGAGCTGACTCCTCACCTCTAGGGGAGCCGGCCGTGGCGAAGGAGCTTCCAGCTCTTCAGCTGGGAGCTCCTTCGTGCGGCGGCTTGAACCCGTCCGCCCGCCGGTGTCCGATAGGAGCAGGCCCGTTCGTTGCAGGGGTGAGCGGCCGCCCGTGCAGGGCGCCACCGAACCACAGGAGATGATCCTCATGCAGTACCTGGTGTCCGTCCTCAACGACAGCAACGAGCTCGCGACCCCCGAAGAGGACGCCGCGATCGACGCCTTCAACGAGAGGCTGCAGGCCGAGGGCCACTGGGTCTTCGCCGGCGGCCTCGGCGCCCCCGCCTCCGCCACCGTCATCGACAGCCGCAACGGCGAGCCGGTCATGACCGACGGTCCCTTCGTGGAGACCAAGGAGTGGATCGTGGGCTTCTGGATCATGGAGGCCCCGGACCTGGACGCCGCGCTCAGGCTCGCCGCCGACGGGTCGAGGGCCTGCAACCGGCGCATCGAGGTGCGGCCGTTCCTGTGAGCGCCGCCGACGCAGGGGAGGCGGGGGAGGCCCTCGCCCGGACCCACCGCCAGGAGTGGGTGCGGGTGGTCGCCTCGCTCGCACGGCGCTTCGGCGACCTCGATGTGGCTGAGGAGGCGGCGGCCGAGGCGTTCGCGGTCGCCGTCGAGCGGTGGCCCCACGACGGCGTGCCGCCCAACCCCGGTGCGTGGCTGACCACCACCGCGAACCGCAAGGCGATCGACCGGATCCGCCGCGAGAACAGGCGCGACGACAAGCAGCAGGAGGCCCTCATGCTGCGCGACGAGGCACCGCCGGAACCGCTCGGCGCGGTCGACGACGACCGGCTCCGGCTGATCTTCACCTGCTGCCACCCTGCCCTGGCGATGGAGGCCCGGGTGGCGCTGACCCTGCGGATGGTCGGCGGGCTGACCGTGCCGGAGATCGCCCGCGCGTTCCTCGTGCAGGAGGGCGCCATGACGCGGCGCATCACCCGCGCGAAGGCGAAGATCGCGCAGGCCCGCATCCCGTACCGCGTGGCGTCCGCCGAGGACCTCCCGGCCCGCGTCTCGGGCGTGCTCGCGGTCCTGTTCCTCGTGTTCAACGAGGGCTACCTGGCGACCGGACCGTATACCGACCCCCTCCGGCCGTCCCTGACGGCCGAGGCGATCCGGCTCGCCCGCCTGGTGCGGGACCTCCTCCCGGACGACGGCGAGGCGGCCGGCCTGCTTGCGCTCATGCTGCTGACCGAGGCGCGGCGCACGGCCCGGGTTGCGGACGACGGCGCACTGGTCCCCTTGGGCGAGCAGGACCGTTCGGCCTGGGACACCGCGCTCATCGCCGAGGGCCACCGTCTCGTGCGCGAGCGCCTGGCCTCCGGCGAGGCCCCCGGGCGGTACCAGCTCCTCGCGGCCGTCAACGCCGTCCACACCTCCGCCCGCCGAGCAGGGGACACCGACTGGCGGCAGGTCGTGGCCCTCTACGACCAGCTCGTCCGCCTCGACCCCTCGCCGGTGGTCGCCCTTAACCGGGCCGTGGCGGTGGCCGAACTCGACGGCCCCCAGGTCGGGCTGGCGCTGATGGAGCCGCTGGGGGAGGCCCTGGCCGGGTACCGGGCGTACCACGCCGCCCGCGCCGAGCTGCTGCGCCGCCTCGGCCGCAGTGCGGAGGCCCACGCGGCGTATGACGCTGCGATCGGGCTGCCGGGCAACGCCGCCGAGACTGCGTATCTGAGACGCCGCAGGGAAGGGGCCTGAGCGGGAGGCAACGCCGGGCGCCCAGACCGCCCAGCAGGTGTCGGCCGCCTTACCGGGCGGCCTTCTCCAGCCCGGCGGCGAAGTCCTCGGCGAACTGCCGGACGCCGTCCCACTCGGTGTAGACGTAGTCGCGGGAGACGTCTGTGCCGAGGTCCCCGGGCTTGCTCTGGACGATCTTCTTCATCATGTACCGCATGACGAAGTTGAGGTGCGTGTAGGGCAGGCCGCCGCCGAAGAGGCCGATTCTGCCCGGCCGCCACCCGGTCTGCTCCTCGAACCGCTCGACGTGGCCCTCCGCCTCCTCGATGTCGTGCCCCGCGGCCGCCAGGCTCACTGAGAAGAAGGCCGAGGGCGCTCCCGTCAGCGCGTCGAGGTTCTTGCGGACATAGTCGACGACGCGCCTGTCGTGCTTGCCGCCGTGGACAGAGCCGCCGACCATCACGCCGTCGTAGCCGGACGGAACGGGTTCGGCCGGGTCCTTGAGGTCCGAGACGGTGACCTCGAGGCCGTGGCCGCGCAGGATCTCGGCGATGAAGTGCGCGATCTTCGCGGTCTGGCCTTCGTGCGTGCTGTAGACGACGAGAACCTTGCTCATGGCGGTGCCTCCTGGGGGCGTTTTCCCCATGGTCCGCCCGTCGTTGACGGCCTTGCAGTGGCGAAGGTCCCGCGGGCGCGGCCCGCTGTCGCCCGCAGAGACGCAGGGATTCGTCGGAAGAACCGAACGGTACAGTTCGGAAAAAGTTGCTTTACCTGATGGGATGGATCTCCGGATACTGTTCAAGGTCGATGTGGCCGGCGTCACGTTCGATGGGGAAGTCGCCGCCCGCGCAGGCCGCAGAGTTCGTAAGGGCCCGAACCGCGGGCCCGAAGCACAGGGTGGGAGTTCTCGATGAGTGGGCAGAATCCTCAATCAGTGTGGCGCCGCAAGCCACTGGAGGAGATGGAAGACGAGACGGTCAAGAGCGGGCTGTTCAGGAGCCTCGGGCTCTGGCAGCTCACGGCGATCGGCGTCGGCGGGATCATCGGCGTCGGCATCTTCTCTCTCGCCGGGCTCGTGGCGCACGGCGACGCCGACAACCCCGGGGTGGGCCCGGCGGTCCTGATCTCGTTCCTCGTCGCGGGCCTGGCCTCGGCCGCCGCGGCGCTCTCCTACGCCGAGTTCGCCGGGATGATCCCGCGCGCCGGGTCGGCGTACACCTACGGCTACGTGGCGCTGGGGGAGATCACCGGCTGGTTCATCGGCTGGGACCTGCTGCTGGAGTACATCGCCATCGTGGCGGTCGTGGCCATCGGCATCTCCGGCTACCTGGATGCGTTCCTGGGCGGATTCGGCGTGCACCTGCCAGCGTGGATGGCTTCCACGGTCGATGAGGGCAAGGGCGGCCTCATCAACCTGCCGGCCATTCTTATCTGCCTGCTCGTCACGCTGATCCTCAGCCGCGGGACCAAGGCGTTCGGCCGCTTCGAGCTCGCCGTGGTGGCGATCAAGGTGGTCCTGATCCTGTTCATCGTGGGCCTGGGCATCTTCTACATCAACACCAACAACTACACCCCGTTCATGCCCAGCGGCTTCGGCCCGGTGATGAGCGGCGCCGCCACGGTCTTCTTCGCCGTCTTCGGCTATGACGCCATGAGCACCGCGGCCGAGGAGGCCACCGAGGGCAAGAAGCACATGCCCAAGGCGATCGTGCTGTCCCTCATCATCGCGATGCTCCTCTACGTCGCCGCGACCCTCGTCCTGACCGGCATGCAGAACTACAAGGACATCGACCCCAAGGCGGGCTTCGCCTCCGCCTTCGCCGGGGTGGGCCTGCCGGTGATCGCGAGCATCATCTCCGTCTTCGCCGTGCTCTCCATCCTTACCGTGATGCTGACCTTCCTCCTCGGCGTGACCCGCGTGTGGTTCTCGATGAGCCGCGACGGCCTGCTGCCCAAGTGGTTCTCCAAGGTGGACCGCGGCGGCACCCCGCAGCGCGTCACCTGGATCGCGGGCCTCGGCTCGGCGTTCCTGGCCGGCGTGTTCCCGATCCGCGCCGTGGCGGATCTGACCAACATCGGCATCCTCGCCGCCTTCGTGGTGGTCTGCGTCTCCGTGATCGTGTTCCGCCGGACCAAGCCGAACGTCCCGCGCACCTTCCGCCTGCCGTGGATGCCGGTGGTCCCCGCCTTCGGCGTCCTGGCCTCGCTGTTCCTGATCTCCCAGCTGCACTGGGAGACCTGGCTGCGCTTCGTGGTCTGGCTCGCGATCGGGCTGGCCATCTACTTCGGCTACGGGCGCAAGCACTCGCTCATGAACCCGGACAGCCCGCGCCGTCTGGAGGAGGCCAGCCAGCGCGGCTGACGCACCCCTCTGCGAGGCGGGCGGACGACGGCGGGCGCGCGCCCGCCGTCGTCCGCCCGCCTTTCGCGGTGCTACTTGCGCATCTTGCGGGGCTCCATCATCCCGGCGGCGAGGATCGCGGCCGCGAGCTGCGGTGCGTCCTCCCTGCGGAAGTGGATGGCGCGGCTCGTCTCGCACATGCACGCGTGGTCCGGGTCGATCTGCAGGAGCGGGTCGTCACCGGGCAGGATGGCCGGCCACACCGCGAGCACGTCGCCCATCTCCTCCGAATCCTTGTAGACAATGGTGGGGACCACCGGGTTCTTGGCGTGCTTGGACTTGGACTTGGCCATGGGGCTTCCTTTCACTGGCGGCTGCTGCCGCTACGCGGAACGCGCTCCGCGTAGACCCCACTGATTGCGCAGGGGCCTTCCCAGAGGTGAAGAGCAAGTCGGTGCCATAGGAGGAGGGTGGCACACGCCTCTGACATTTCTCGGCACCTAGGCCTCAGCCCTGCGCGGCCTTCCACGCGCGCCCGGCCTCCATGAGGATCTGGCCCATGGCCGCCCCGGCGGGCGAGAGCCGCTCGCCGCGCCGGCGGGCGAGGACGATCCGGCGCGTGGGCGGGCGGGGCGTGACGGCGCTGATCACCGCGATGTCCTCGCGCAGGCTGTAGAGGGAGAGCTGGGGGACGAGTGCGATGCCCATGCCGACGGCCACCATGGCCTGCGCCTCCTGGTAGCTGCGCGCCTCGAAGGAGACGATCGGGGCGAAGCCGGCCGCCTCGCACGCCTCCTCGAGCACGGCGAGCACGTTGGGGGAGGTGCGGATGATCCAGGGCTCGTGCCGGAGGTCCTCCATCTTCACCGTGCGCCGCTGCGCGAGCTCGTGGCCCGCGGGCACGAGGAGCACGTTGGGCTCGCGGAAGATCAGCTCGGTGCTCGTGCCGGCGGTGTCCGAGGTGTCCTGCACCTCGCGCATCCACGTGATCGCGAGGTCGATCTCGCGCGCCTCGAGCAGGTGCCCGATCCCGGAGCGCTGGGCGCTGTGGATCCGCAGGTCCACCCGGGGGTGGCGCTCGCGGAAGGCCGCGATCGCCGCGGGCAGGAAGGACTCGGTGACGGTCGGGATCGTGCCCAGCCGCAGCGTCCCGGTGCGCAGTCCGGCGATCTCCTCGAGCTCCTCGTGCGCGGCCTGCACCGCCCGCTCGATCTGCTCCGCGTGGCGCACCACCGCGCGCCCGGACTCGGTGAGCGTCACGCCGCGCGGCCGGCGCTCCACGAGCGGCTGGCCCGCCTCGTCCTCGAGCTGGCCGATCTGCTGCGAGACCGCCGAGACCGTGTAGTTCAGCCGCGCGGCCGCGGCCGTGAGTGACCCGGCCCGCGCCACCTCGACCAGCACCAGCATCCGCCGGATGTCCATCGCCATTCCCCCAGCCTACAGCAGCGCTTAAAGAGCCTTCAGAAACTTTAGCTGGTGCGGATCCAGCGGCGGTCCCACGATGAAGTGAGGAACAGCCCAAGAGCCTTAAGGAGTACACCGGTGGAGGAACTGAACGGGACCGTCGAGGTCGCGGCGGCGTGGGTGCGCGGCGGGACCAGCAAGTGCTGGATCTTCGCCGCCGAGGCCGTCGACGCCGCGCCGCTGGCCCTGGAGACGCTGCTGGAGAACGCGCTCGGCTCCGGCGACGCGCGGCAGATCGACGGCGTGGGCGGCGCGACGTCCACCACCTCCAAGATCGCGGTCGTCGCCCGCTCGGAGCACGCCGGGGCGGACGTGGACTACCTCTTCGGCCAGGTCGGCATCGCGGACCGCGTGGTGGAGTGGGGCAGCAACTGCGGCAACTGCGCCACCGCGGTGGGGCTCTACGCGGTCCAGGAGGGCCTCGTCCGGCTCGGCGCGGAGCAGACCACCGTCCGGCTCCGCAACGTCAACACCGGCGCCATCCTGCGCACCTCCGTGCCCACCCCCGGCGGCCGCGCCCCCGAGCGGGGCGAGGCGCACGTGCCCGGCGTCGCCTCCGGCGGCGTCCCCGTGGACCTCACCTTCGAGGGCCCGTTCGGCCGCGAGCGGGCATTCCCCACCGGCCGCACGTCCGAGGCCGTCCAGGCGGGCGGCCGCACCGGCGAGGCCACCATCGTCAGCGCCGGCGCCCCCGCCCTGCTCCTCGACGCCGCGGGCCTCGGCCTCACCGGGGCCGAGGGCATCGCGGAGCTCACCGAGCGCGTGCCGATGCTCACCCCCTTCCGCGCCGAGGGTGCCGTGCTCCACGGCATCATCGCCCCCGGGGAGCCGGCGCCGAACGCGGTGCCGAAGACCGGTGTGGTGGGCCCCGCCCGCGACTACGTCGCCTCGGACGGGACCGCCGTGGCCGCGGGGGAGTACGACGTCTCCGTGCGCATGCTCTCCATGCACGCCCCGCACCCGGCGATCGGCCTCACCTCCGCCGTCGCGGTGGCCGTCGCCGCCGCGACCCCCGGTACGGTGGTCAGCCGCTACCTGCCGGCGGACGCCCGCACGGTGCGGATCGGCACGGCGTCCGGCGTCGTCGAGGCCTCGTGGACCACCGCTCCGGACGGGACGGTCCAGGCCGTCTCGCTCCACCGCGCCGCCCGCCGCCTCGCCACGGCGGTGCTGCACGTGCCGACCGCCGGCGCCGCCGGCCAGCCGGAAGCCCCAGCGGAAGGAGCCCAGCACCGCCCCGCCGCGGCACCCCTCGCCGTCCCGGCCTGACCCGCACTCCTGACCCGCACCACCTCTGGCGCAGCCCACCCCGGGCTGCTTCCATCAAACTGGACTTCTATCAAGGAGGATAGAGTTGCTCACCGCTTCTTCGGCGGCCGCCCGCGTGGACCGCCTGCCCATCACCAGAGCGCACAAGATCGCGCTCGTCACCCTGGCCTTCGTGTTCCTCTTCGAGTTCGGGGACCTGAACACCTTCGCCTACGTGGCCCCGGCCCTCGTCAAGCACCTCGCCTTCTCCGTCCAGGACGTCGCCACCGTCACCTCGGCGGCCTTCCTCGGCATGGCCATCGGCGCGATCTTCGGCGGCCGCATCTCGGACCTGATCGGCCGCAAGCGGGCCCTGCTCTTCTCGACGCTGATGTTCTCGACCTTCTCGCTCGTCAACGCCGCGGGGATCAACGTCCCCACGTTCTTCCTGTTCCGGTTCCTCACCGGCCTGGGCCTCTCGGCCATGGTCGTGGCCGCCACCACCTACATCTCCGAGGTGATGCCCGGGGCGCGCCGCGGCCGCATGCAGGCCGCCGTCATGGCCGTGGGCCTGGCCGGCATCCCGGCCATGTCCTTCTCTGCCCGCGGCATCGTCCCCCTCGGGCACGACACGTGGCGCTGGGTGTTCGTGCTCGGCAGCCTGGCCCTGCTCGCGGTCCCCGCGCTCCTCGTCCTGCCCGAGAGCCCGCGCTGGCTCGTGCACCGCAACCGGCTCGACGCCGCCGAGGCCTCGCTCGCCCGGCTCGAGGCCGGCGCCGGGCAGCTCCCGCCGCTCGCCGCCATCCCGGAGCGGACGACGCCGGCCGGTTCCGCGGGCGCGTCCAGCTACCGCGCGCTGTTCACCGGCAAGACGGGCCGGACCACGCTCTTCCTCGCCGTCGTGTGGATCTTCCAGACCCTCGGCTTCTACGGGTTCGTCGCCTGGGTGCCCACGCTGCTGGCCCAGCACGGCTTCAGCGTGGCCGAGTCGCTCGGGTTCTCCGCGCTGACCACCATCGGCGCCGTGCCCGGTGCCCTGCTGGCGTGGCCCGTGACGGACAGGTTCGGGCGGAAGCTGCCGATCGTCGTCGTCAGCCTCGCCACCGCGGCGAGCGGCCTGGCGTACGGGCTGACGTTCAACCCCGTGGCGATCGTGGTGTTCGGCTTCTGCGTGAACCTGCTCATCCAGACCTTCGCGACCCTGCTCTACACCTACAGCCCCGAGCTGTTCCCCACCGCCCTCCGCAACGCCGGCCACGGCCTCGTCTACGGGACCGGGCGCCTGGCGAACATCTTCGGGCCGATGATCGTCGCCGCGATCTTCTCCTCCTTCGGCTACCAGGCGGTGTTCGTCTACATCGCCGCGTGCTGGCTCATCGTCGCGGTGGCCGTGGCCGTGTTCGGCCCGCGCACCGGCCGGCGGCCGCTCGAGGAGGTCTCCGAGGAGGGCGTGGGGCTCTCCGGCTCCGCGGCCGCAGTCCGCACGGAGTCCTCGCCCGCCTAGGGCCGGCACCCCCGCCCCCGCCACCACCATTCCCGCTGCCACCGCCCCGCGGGCAGCCCCACCCCGGATAGAACGGAACATCTCTGTGACTGAGTCGAACCTGCCCCGCACCCAGGCCAAGGCGGCGGACGTGATCGTGGTCGGGGGCGGCAACGCCGCCTTCACCGCGGCCCACGCCGCCGCCGTGCGGGGCCGAAAGGTCCTCCTGCTCGAGAAGGCGCCCCGCGAGCTCTTCGGCGGCAACAGCTACTACACCGCCGGAGCCACCCGGATCGCCCACGCGGGGCTGCCGGACCTGGTGGACTTCATCGAGCCGGACGGTCGGCACGCGGTCACCGAGGTGCCCCCGTACAGCGAGGCCAACTACGTGCAGGACATGGAGAAGGTCACCGACGGGCGCAACGACCCGGCCCTGACCGAGGTGCTCGCCGCCGAGGCCGCGCCGGGCCTGCGCTGGCTGCACTCCCTGGGGCTGAAGTACCGGCTCATGTACGAGCGGCAGGCCTACGAGCGCGCCGACGGCAGCTACCTCTTCTGGGGCGGGCTGCACGTGGGCAACGTGGGCGGCGGCGAGGGCCTCATGCAGGACCACCTCGCGGTCGCGCAGCGGCTCGGGACCGAGGTGCGGTTCGGGCAGGACGTGGTGGGGCTCGTGAGCGAGGGCGGGGCCGTGGTGGGGGTGACCGTCCGCGAGGCCGACGGGACTGAGGTTGAGCTGCGCGCCGACTCGGTGGTCCTCGGCGCGGGCGGCTTCGAGGCCAGCCGGGAGCTGCGCGCCGAGCACCTCGGGCCCGGCTGGGAGAACGCCAAGGTGCGCGGCACCCCGTTCAACACCGGCCAGATGCTCACGGCGGCCCTCGAGCTCGGCGCCGGCCGGGCGGGGGACTGGGCCACATGCCACTCCACCCAGTGGGACGCCTTCACGCCGGGCAACGAGTCCAACCGCGAGCTGACCAACCGGCTCACGCGGCAGAGCTACCCGCTGGGAATCATCGTCAACGCCCGCGGGGAGCGGTTCGTGGACGAGGGGGAGGACTTCCGCAACTACACGTACGCGAAGCTCGGCCGGGCGGTGCTCGAGCAGCCTGGGTCGGTGGCGTACCAGATCTTCGACGCGGCCCTGCGGCCCATGCTGCGCTCGGAGGAGTACGACATGCCGGGAGTCTCCGTCGAGACCGCCCCCACCCTCGAGGCGCTCGCGGAGCGGATCGGGGTGGACCCGGAGGCGCTGGCCAAGACGGTCAACGACTACAACACCTCGATCGACCTCTCCATCCCGTTCGACCCCAACGTCAAGGACGGCCGCCGCGCCCGGACCACTCCGGTCAAGAGCAACTGGGCCACACCGCTTACTGAGGGCCCGTTCTACGCCTACCCGGTCACCTGCGGGATCACGTTCACGTTCGGCGGGCTGAAGTCGGACACCCACGGTCGGGTCCTGGACACCGCGGGCGAGGCGATTCCTGGGCTCTACGTGTGCGGGGAGATGCTCGGCGGCCTGTTCGCGGGCAACTACCCGGGCGGGTCCGGCCTCGCGGCCGGGGTCGTGTTCGGACGGCGGGCGGGCTCGCTCGCCTGAGGTCTCGCGTCACGCTTGGGGGCGGACGACGGCGGGTGGGGACCCGCCGTCGTCCGCTGCGGCGCGCTATATCAGTCGATATAATGGTGCCGTGGACGAAATCCGTCGGCTGCGCATGGCAGCCGGGCTCACGCAGGCAGAGCTGGCCGCGCGTTCGGGCGTCGCCCAGCCGAATATTGCGGCGTACGAGAGCGGGCAGCGCAGACCCTCCGCGGCCATGCTGGATCGTATGAGGCGCGCGGCGCGGCCCCGCCCCTCGGCGGTCATCGCAGAGAAGCGCGGGCAGATCCTCGCCATCGCCAAGGAGCACAAGGCCAGCAACGTGCGGGTCTTCGGCTCAGCGGCCCGAGGGGACGACACGTCAGGGAGCGACCTCGACCTGCTCGTGACGCTGGCGCCCGACGCCACCGTCTTCGATCTCGCGGAGCTCACGGTCGAGCTTGAAGAGATGACCGGCCTCCATGTGGACGTGGTCTCGGAAGGCGGCCTGCGCCCAGGGGTGAATCGCATCCGGGACGAAGCAGTCGCGCTGTGACGACGAGGGAGCAGGAGCGGACGGTTGCCTGTCTGCGAGACTTCCTCAGATTCAGCGACACCGCGGCGCGGGTCATCGTGGCCCGAGGCAAGGCGGCCTATGACGCTGACGAGGCACTCCGCCTCGCCGCAGAATCGATCCTCCACAAGCTCGGCGAAGCCGTCGCCCGGTTGCCCGACGACTTCACTGCCGCCAACCCGGAGGTCGCGTGGCGGGCGATGAAAGCAACGCGGAATCTCGTCCCGCACCGGTACGACCAGGTTGACTACGACATTCTGTGGACTGCGTTGGCTCATCGGCTGCCGCTCGAGGCTGAGCGCGTGCGCAGGATCCTCGACCAGTTGAGCCCGTGACGGGCAGGGACGCCCGGCTGCACTCTGAGGTCCTCGGCGACCTCCCTCGGGTCCGAGCCAGCGGGTTCTCGGCCGTCACAGGGTGCGAGTCAGTGGCGAAGGGGCTGTGCAGGGCTGCGGACGACGGCGAGTGGGAGCCCGCCGTCGTCGGTCCAGCTCGGGGGTTGGTGGCGGACCTCAATCTCAGGGTGGTTCTTAACAACCCACTCGGCCATTCGGCGCCCCCGCCGTGCAACGAATTCCAGCGTGGCCTCCCGGTAAGTCACATACTCGGTCGCGGTGACCGGTGTCCTGGGATGCTCGAAGCTCTCAAACGGCAGGTAGAACTGAATCTTTGAGTAATCCGGCGTTACCAAGTCCTGCAGGTGGAAGAAGTCCACAAACTCTTCGAACCCGTTGAAGAGTCCGAGGAAATCCGCATAGGCGTTGAGGACCGCAGTCAGGGGGCTTTCCCCCTCTCCAGCGTAGTGACGACGGATGCACTCAAGGGTGAGGTCCATGCGGTCACCGATCGATCGACGGGCTTTGTTGATGGTGTACGGCTCCTGCGATTTCACGGGCCAGATCATGGCGCTACCGATCGTGTACGGCGGGTTGAGGTAGCGCGACCGTTGGGCTGGGCTGAGCGAGGCGACTGCGCCGGCCAGAGAGTTCGGAGTCAGCCACCCGGTGTAGGAATTGGTGATGGCGTCGCTTCCGTACCAGTGCCTCTCCCCAGAGGCATCGGTGTAGATGAGGTAGCCGTTCCGGCGGGCCGATGGCGCCGTCGGGGCGAACAGTACGCCGGAGTTCAGTTTCTTGGTCCATAGCAGCTCGTGATCCACGCGGAGCTGCGGACTGTCGTTGTCCGCGTCGGGCCTGGATTTCGCGGGCTTGTCAGTCTTGTAGTCGAACGAAGTATCGAATACGCGCATGCCGGAAGCTTATGCATACGCGAAGTCTTGAGTCAGCCTTTATTCTTATCCGGCTGGGCGCCATCAATTCATCACCACTGGTTCTGGTCAAACGCGCTCCATCGGTGCGTGCACCTCGTCCGGCCGCCACTTGGCGGGGATTGACGAGCCGACGCACAGCGGCGCCTCCCCGGCAGGCTCAGCACAGGTGCCCTCGCCGCGCAACCCCACCCCTTTGTAGCGATCGATCCATAGACCGCCGTCACCCGTGGTGCGTTCCCTACAAAACGGACGCGGACCGCGCTTCGTAGCCTTCTTCCAGCACGCTTTCCCGGACCCTCTGGAGGAACCATGAGCAACCCGACGACGCCCGCCCCCGCGCCCCACCGCCCGGCCGAGAGCCCGCGCAAGCCCCGCCGGATGTGGGACTCGCAGTCGCTGGCCCTCGTCTCCGTGTTCGCCGCGCTCATCGCGGCCTCGGCCGTCGTCCCGGGCATCCCGGTGGGCAGCTTCGGGGTGCCGATCACCCTGCAGACCTTCGCGATCATGCTCACCGGCCTGGTCCTCGGCGGGGCGCGCGGCGCCGCCGCGGTGGGGCTCTACCTCGTGGTGGCGTTCGCCGGGCTGCCGATCTTCTCGGGCGGCCGGGCGGGGCTGCAGGTCATGGCCGGGGGTTCCGCCGGGTACATCGTCGGGTTCGTCCTCGCGGCCTTCCTCGTGGGCGTCGCGGCCGAGCAGATCATCCGCCGCGCCTCGGCCAAGCGCCGGGCGGTGTGGTTCTTCCTCGCCGCGGCCGTGGTCACCGTGGTCGCCTCGCACCTGCCCGGGGTGATCGGCATGATGCTCAACCTCAAGCTCTCCTGGCAGGCGGCCTTCGCCGCCGACCTCGTCTTCTACCCCGGCGACCTCCTCAAGGACGCCGTCGCGGCCGTCGCCGCGGTGGCCGTGCACCGGGCGTTCCCGGATGTGCTCGTCCGCCGGGTCAAGCGAGGCGAGTGAAGTGAGCGCGGGAGTGCGCGCCGTGCCGGTCTTCGGCGCCACCGTGGACGACCAGACCCGGTGCGTCCACTACCGCACCAAGGTGGACGTGGTGGCGATGAAGTTCGCCTGCTGCGGGCGCTACTACCCGTGCCACCTCTGCCACGCCGAGGACGCGGACCACGAGGCCCTGACCTGGCCGCCGGAGCAGTGGGCGGAGCCCGCGGTGCTCTGCGGGGTCTGCAAGAGCGAGATGGCGATCGAGGCTTATCTGGCGACCGCGTCGTGCCCGAGCTGCGGCGCCCTGTTCAACGAGCGCTGCGCGGCCCACCGGCACCTGTACTTCGGTTGACTAGCCGGGCTCTGGCCGAATCGGCGGTCAGTGTCTTGGCACGTAAGCGGCCGGCACGTTGTAGGAGCGGGCCCACGGCGTAAGCCGCGGTGCTGGGTGGGGCGAGTTTGCCAGCCAAGAGTTGCTGATCTCACTCGCGCGCTGGGCCTGCAGTGCGAGCTTGGCTGCGAGCGGCGAGCCGGTGATCTTGGCATAACAGACGGCGAGTTCGCCAACGGTTTCGGTGTGTTCGAGCAGCGGCAAGTAGTGAGGCGAGGTGGTGCCGCTGAGTTCTCCGACCCGGTTCCCGTCGAGACGTACTTCCACGAATGATCGGAGCGTCCCGTTCTTGAGTGTGCGCATCGCCTTGTGGAGGCTCACGAGCAGCAGGCCGACCCCCTCCTCCGGGATGTAGTCGAAGAGCGCGCTGAAGTGGTCCTCGGTCCGGAGCACCTGTACCGCTGCTCCCCACGGCACCAACGTGTGAGTGGTTGTGGGCGGCTCGTTGAGCGGCGCGATCAGCTCCGGCTCTGGAAGAGCCACCGTCACTCGGGCATCCGTCATCTGCGCTCCGTCCCACGCCCAGATCCGGGCGGCAGACACCGGGGCGAACCCGCTGGCGGTGATGCGGCGCACGGGTTGTGAGTACCGGGCAGCATCTTCTCGACTCAGGTATCCGATAGTCCTACCCGCCCACCGGACGCTGATGGCGTTGGAGTCGTAGGGGTTGTCGGGTTCGGGCACCAGCACGACCCGGAGGCCCTCCGCTTCTCTGGATGACCCGGTTCCGGTGTTCGAGGTGTCCCCGGAATTCAGAGCCGCCCGTATCGCGGGAAGGTAGTGGCTGGCTCCAGCGAGGTCCACGTTGGGCCATTCGCCCCGCCCCAGCGATACCCGATACTCGGGCCCTGCAGGGCCCGAATCCGCAGGGGCTGACGTTCCAGCCCTCGAGAGTGGCGACGCAAGGCTCGTCGCCTGGTGCCCGCCAGCCGTTTGGGTCGTTGAGGTCGGCACCCAGTTCTCGTCTTCCCAGGCCTGCCGGACCCGCCGCTGCTTTCGCCGCCAGGCGACAATGGCGACAAGCGCGGCCGCGAATAGCACGCCTGGCGGCGCCGCGACGGTGATGAGCAGAAGAAGTGCAGCGAACATTGCCCACTTGCTGACAGTGGCCCATCTCTCGATGCGCGGATTCCCTCGGCCAGCTCGATAGAGCTGAGACGGATCCCCGCCCACGAACCCCAGTACGTGTTCCGCTTGGGCGAGCGTCAGGTGCATCAGGCTCGGTCGGCGCCCTGTGACCCGGGAGACGGCTGCACGGACGTAGTCCCGTTGAAATGACGACGCGGGGGGAGTGGAGTCCGGCACCAGCAGGGCCTGCCAGACGGCGTCGGCGACCGGCGGTCTGCTCGCACGAGGTGATTTCGTGCTTGGGGCCGAGACGGGTTTCATTCGTTTGCGGGATTTCCCGGCTCCGGTACTGCTCGTCGACACGTACGTGAGCCCGGTGCCGGGGACGCGCACCGTATTGGTGATCCGGCCTCTGCTGGAAGCTGTCACCCGGAATGGGCCGCTGCCGGCGCTCACGCTAAAGCCTCGCTTGGATGCAGTCACCCGAATTGGCCCAAAGCTCTTTGACTTGCGAAACCTGAAACCCATAGCGCCGCCTGTTTCCCTTGCCCTCGGTGCCGATCACCCTTGCTGGCTCCTCGCGAGTGGCCCCCGCCAGAATCTGCGCCGAGCCAGGAGCCGTCGGGGGCGGGGGCCCTCGGCGGCCATTTTACATGTCAAATGTGAGTATGATCTGCTGTGCTACGACGCATTCATACAAGCCGCCCATCGGCCGTCTGAGGAGAGTGCGGAAAGTTCGTTCTTAGGGGGCAGTATGAAAAAAGTCCTGGTGACCGTCGCATTGAGCGCATTGGTCCTGACAGGATGTTCGGCACACCCGACCGCTTCGGTCGGGAACGCTGCGCCGGCGAGTCCGAGCGCGACCGCGACGACCGCATGTCCTTCACCGATGCCGACCATCACAGTCACGGTCAAGGCCACGCCGGCTTCAACCGATTCCTCGGTCGAGCCTTCGGCTACCTCGACTCCGGACACGACGTCCTTGGGTTGCCCAACCTCGACCGCGACCGTGGTGGCTGCGCTCTACTCAGACGGTGACACCTGCACCAACGTGGGGGAGCGGTACACCCTGGCAGGGGCGGATCTGGCCTGCACGAAGGACCGCGACGGTTCGATCGTGTGGATGACCAAGTCCAAGGCCGACAAGCTCACTGCCGATCTCGCCGCGGAGAAGGCCGCCGCCGACGCGAAGGCCGCGGCCGATGCCAAGGCTGCTGCGGATGCGAAGGCGGCAGCCGATGCCAAGGCGGCTGCGGATGCGAAAGCCGCTGCTGACGCGCAGGCGGCTGCTGACGCGCAAGCGGCCGCCCAGCAGGCAGCTCAGCAGCAGCAGGCCTCGCCGGCGGGAGCTACTGCACTGTGCGTGGACGGCACGTACTCGTACTCGGCAAACCACAGTGGAACGTGTTCGCACCATCATGGAGTCGCTGTCTGGTACAAGTAGCTCCGCGGCCTGCGGGGTGAGGACTTAGGGGCTGAACCGTGACCACGACGGGATCGCCTGCGATCGCCGAATCTTCGATCGGTCCTCAGGACAGCGGCTCAAAACACCGACGCCGGTGACCGCCCTACGGGGCGGTCACCGGCGTCGTGCTTATGGCGTTCTATGCGGCCGTCGGCGCGGACGTTTGCTGTCTCAGCCGGAGCGGACGACGGCGGGTGGGCGCCGGCCGTCGT
The DNA here is from genome assembly GCF_054063535.1 of Sinomonas sp. RB5. Lineage (NCBI taxonomy): Bacteria > Bacillati > Actinomycetota > Actinomycetes > Micrococcales > Micrococcaceae > Sinomonas > Sinomonas sp. RB5. The sequence continues at coordinate 134,231 of NZ_JBSSGJ010000006.1, read as the reverse complement.
CCGCTCGCTGCACCCGGGCTCAGCGATCGGAACGCGGGAGCTTGTTCTGTCGGTGGGGTGTGCTCTGATGAGCCCATGATGACGCTTTCATCCTTCGCCCCGGCTGGTGCTTCCACGGACGAGCTACCGCCCTGCGTCCGGGAGTCACCCGGATGAGCGGCGGTCCTACCGTGAAAGGACACCAGCATGAACAGCGTGTGGCACATCTCGGCGGACATCCGCCTCCTCCCCGTTCCTGGTGATCCCTCGCCGAGCCCGGTGGAGAGGGTCATGGCCGTCATGGGGCCGGTGACGGAGGCCGGTGCTGAGACGTTCAGCTTCTCGCCTGATACGGAGAAGCCTGAGATCGCCGTCGGCTTCAGCGTCGACGCCGAGACCTTCCAGGACGCGTGGGGCTTCGCCCCCTGGGTGGTGGAGCTGCTCGGGGACATTGCCGGGCCGGCCGAGGTCATCGCCCTGCGCGTCTGCGACGACGAGCAGTGGCACCGCGAGACTGACGGCACCGCCGGGAAGCGTGGCCTGCTGAACCGCATCTGGCCGCCGACGAGGTGGTTCAGCGGCGCGTAGAAGGGGCATCCCTGGATCACCTTCCTGACTGCGTGATGAGTGGTGGTTACCAGCCAAAGGGCGGGGAACCGCCACTCATCTCAGCGGCACGCTTCGGGCTGCGAACGGTGGCGCTGCCGGGCGTCGAGCTCCGAGAGCTGGTCCGGTGTCGCGTTCAGCGCCGTGTAAATGTGCCACCGAGGTCTCGAGAAGCATGCGGCGGTCGATCAGTCGGTGGACCTCGGTGGATTCCGAAGTTGGCATCATGGGTCACGCAGCGCACCTTGATGCGGGTTCTCTGCGACGAAAGTGAGGTCAGCCATGCCGCGACAACTTCCCCTGGTGGCCGTTCAGGCGCCCCCGCGTCAGATCGGCAGCCCATTGGGGGGCTTCGCCGACGAAGCCCGACGCGTACTCGAGCTCCACCCGGAGGCCAAGCTCCTGGTCTTTCCCGAACTCCATCTCTTCGGCGACGGAACGCCCGACCTCCAGCGGCCCGAGGCCTTGCGGTCGGCGGCCGAGCCCCTCGATGGGCCGCGAGTCCGCACACTGCGCCAGCTCGCGCAGGACCTCGGTGTCTGGCTCGTCCCCGGCAGCGTGTGCGAGCTCGGACCCCAAGGCCAGCTGTACAACACCCAGATCGTTCTCTCCCCGGAAGGGCATCTCGCCGGAAGCTACCGCAAGGTCTTTCCCTGGCGCCCGCACGAGCCCTATGACCCCGGCGACCGCTTCGTCGTCGTCGACCTCCCTGGCATCGGGTGGCTGGGGCTGAACATCTGCTATGACGCCTGGTTCCCCGAGACATCGCGACAGCTCGCGTGGATGGGTGCGGAGGTGATCCTCAATGTCGTCAAGACGACAACGCCGGACAGGGCCCAGGAGCTGGTTCTCGCCCAGGCGAATGCGATCGTCAACCAGGTCTTCATCGTCAGCGTCAACTGCGCCGGGCCCACTGGCCAGGGCCGCAGCATCGTGGTCGATCCTGAAGGCACCATCCTCGCGGAAGTTCCGGACGCGGCCCCCGCACTGATGGCCGTAGATCTGGACCTGGACGCCGTCGGCCGCGTCCGGACCCAGGGCACTGCCGGGGTCAACCGCATGTGGTCCCAGTTCCGGCCCGGCGAGCAGCCGATCGCGCTTCCGATCTACCAGGGGCAGATCAACCCGGGTACATGGACTCCCAGTGCCTCGTGACCCTCTTGCGTGACCCCCTCAAGGACGCCGTCGCGGTCTCCACCGCTCAATGAGCGGTGCGAGGCGCACCGGCACCTGTACTTCGGGGGAGGTGACGCGGACGACGACGGTCAGCTGGCGTGCTTCCAGGCCCGCTCGGCATTGCGCTTGAGAATCGCGAGCATCCGGGCCTGCATGACCCACACGATCGGGGGGAAGATCCACTGCGAGAGCAGCCAGCGGGCTGCTCGCGGCCGGAAGGTCTCGTAGCCGCCGATCACGAGGCGCGTCCTGCCGCCGGCGAACTCCTTGAGCTGGAAGCCCCAGAGGCCTTCCGTGTAGGCCGAGGGGCGAGGCTGCGCGGGGTCGAGGGGCCTCCCCATGAGGTCGCTGAGCCCGTGGAGCCCGAGGAAGCGGTTCGGCTCGAGGGCGGCCACGGTCCAGGCGTCCACCGGCCCGTAGCGCTTGGTCCAGTACTTCACGGTGTCGCCGCGCTTGAGATCCTGCCATTCGGGATGGATCCGGTCGGCGCTCGGCCGGCCGCCGTTGTCGAGGCGGTCCCACGAGTACCAGCCGCCGCGGTCGCCCCCGAGCTGGACGAGCCATGGCCAGACAGCCTCGGGCGGCGCATCGATCGTCACGGCCATCGTCGCGCCCCGTTCGCCGTCGGGCACGATGTCCGCCCCCGGGTAGGGGCCGGTGACCTCGTCACGGGTCGCGCCCCAGTGCCGGAACACCGGGCGGAGGGCTGCGAGGCACGCGATGGCCGCCGCGGTGCACGCGCCGAACGCGGTGAGCACCTTCTTCATGCGTCCAGCGTCCCGAGCGACCCGCGGGACCCGCAAGGGGACAACGTCACCGCCCGGTGCAGTGCCGTCTAAGGGCCGCAGACGTCGACTTGGCGCTCTATCAGCTCGGCCGGTAGGACGTACACGCGGCTGGTTATGTCTTGCCGGGAATTGTCGGGTGAGGCGCACGCGGCCTGTGCGGGGGAGAGCTGCGCCGGTGGCCGCCCCGCCTGGGTGGCCCGAGGGACTGGAGGTAGCCGGCGGGGGAGTCGGCGCGCCCGATGCCCAGCTCCTCGGCGGCTGCGTGAGCTGAGCTTTTGGCGCCGACCCCGTGACGCCCGCCGCTTCGATTGCGGCGATAGGCTCGGGGTGTACTCAGGGGGGTGGCCATGATCGATCCGCGCGCCGAGGCGCTCCTTGTCTGGTCGACGGACCGAGGCGACTGGCAGGACAAGACCGCCGAGGTCGACTCTTACCATCGGGAGGGCCAGCACTTTCTCGTCCGGTTCGTGAGGGGAACCAGGACGTACCGCTATGGCCCGCAGAAGGTCCTGGTTCTCCAGCACCCGTCCTCGATGAGCCTCGAGGGGGCGTGGGTAGAGGCCGCCGGCCGGCGGGTCCCGGACCCCCGAGCGGCCTACCGGTTCGACGGACCCTCCGGAGCCTGGGTGCGGATCTTTGAGCGGCGCGGGGAGACTGAGCTGCACCACCTGCACCCCGAGCACAGGGTGCGCATCGAGGAAGACGTCGAACAGGCAGGGCTGGCGGGGCACGTTCTCGCCTACTGGCGGTCCATCGTCGCCGCCCTTCCGTCAGGGCCGCAGGGCCCCGACCCCCTCAAGCGTGAGTACGAACGCCTCACGACCGTGCATCCGGACAGCGTGCTTGCCCGGTACCTCACGGCGAAGCCGCTTGAACCCGCCGAACACGACGCCGTTCCGATCGCGCCGTTCTCCTCGAATCTCAGCCAACGTGCGGCCATGGAGAAGGCGCTGCGCTTCCCCATCTCGGTGATCGAGGGGCCGCCCGGGACCGGCAAGACGCAGACGATCCTCAACCTCATTGCCACGCTGATCGCGAGTCCCGGCGCGTCGGTCGGTGTCGTCGCGTCTAACAACGCCGCCGTCGAGAACGTTCGGGACAAGCTGGCAGGGAGGGGCATCGGCTATGTCGTCGCGGATCTGGGGCGCGCCGAGAAGCGGGAGAACTTCCTCAAGAGCCAGGCGGACCGCAACCATGCGATCGGCGAGATGCTCGCCGAATCGACGGACGACCCCGCGGATCCGACGAAGATCCGGGCGCTCGCCGAGCGGCTCACCACGGCGCAGCGGGCCGAATGGAACCTCGCGACGCTCCGGCAGGAGCGAGATGCCTACGGTCTGGAACGCGAGCATTTCCTAGAGTTCCTCCGGAGCCAGGACGTCGTCGACGGCGGCCCCCTGCCCCTGCTTGGCCGGTCCTCAGAGACACTCATCGACTTCCTCGTTGAGGCGGCGCTCGAAGGCACGCGGCCCAAGCGGTTCCGTTGGCTGCGAAGCATCGTACGCCGGCTCAAGTACGGGTCGCTGGGCGGTGCCGCGCTGGGGGACACCGACCTGACGCTGCGCGTCCAGGCAGCGTTCTACGACCGCCGCATCGCTGAACTGGACCGGGACATCGCGGACCACGAACGCCGGGTGGAGGACGGCGGCCTCGCCGGCATGCTCGCCGACCATCGGCTCCTGTCGGAGCGCTTCCTGCGCTCGGCCCTCCGCGGGCGCTACAGCTCACGCGGGCGCGTCCAGTACAGTCCGGACGCGATCCGGGCCGGTTTCCGCGCTTTCACCGTCGACTATCCCGTCATCCTGAGCACGTGCCACTCCCTCCGCCGCAGCATCGGCCAGGACAACCTGCTCGACTGCCTGATCATCGACGAGGCCTCCCAGGCGGACCTGCTCACCTCTGCACTTGCGATGGCCTCATGCCGGCGCATCGTGGTCGTCGGAGACCAACGACAGCTGCGACCCATCGTCGGGGAGCGGCCCGGCGCAGGCGAGGTGCCGCCCGCGCCGTCGTACGACTACCGCACGCACAGCATCATGTCCTCGCTCCGACAGCTCTATGGAGATGCCCTGCCAGTCACGATGCTCCGCGAGCATTACCGCTGCGATCCGGCCATCATCGGGTTCTGCAGTGAGAAGTTCTACGACGGCCAGCTCATCCCGCTCACTGAGGGCCCGCGCCGGCCACGGCCGATGATGGTTGTGAGGACGGCCGAGGGAAACCACATGAGGCAATTCCGCGACGGCGGTCGGGTCAACCGGCGAGAAGTTGACGCCATCATCGACGAGGTGATCTCCACGCACTGCGCCGGTATCCCCCGGGCAGAGATCGGCATCACGACGCCGTACCGGCGGCAGCTCACGGAGCTGCAGGGCCGCCTGGGCTCGGCGGCAGACCTCATGGACATCGAGGCAGACACGGTTCATCGGTACCAAGGCCGCGAGAAGCGTGCGGTCATTATGAGCGCTGTCCTCGACGACACCGCGGCCGGTCGAAGCGGCGTGAAGTTCGTCGACGATGCCCGTCTCGTGAACGTCGCCGTTTCTCGCGCGAGAGAGCGTTTCATCCTCGTCACCGATCACCGAATGCTGCCGACGAGCAGGAATCTGCGCGACCTGATGGGCTACATCCAGTACCAGGATCCGGCTCAGCTCGTCGACAGCAGCATCGTGTCCGTCTTCGACCTGCTCTACACCAGCTTCTCCGCGCGCCTCCGGCCGCTTGCGGGGCGGGTGGCAGGGCATCTCGGGCAACGGTCGGAGGACATCGCCTGGACGGTGCTGCACGGCATGCTCGGCGAGGAGCCGTACCGGGGCCTCAAGGCGGTGCCCCAGGTGCTCCTTCGCCACCTCGTGCCCAGCCGCGCTCGACTGAGCGCGGACCAGGCGGGATTCGTGCGCCGCGGGTCCTCGCTCGACATCGTGGTCTACAACCGGCTCACCCGGGCCCCGGTCCTGGCGATCGAGGTGGACGGCTTCGCGTTCCACGACGACAACCCCGTCCAGCTGGCGAGGGACGAGCTCAAGGACCGGGTCCTGGCCGCGATCGGGCTGCCGTTGTTGCGGCTCTCCACGACCGGCAGCGGCGAGGAGGAGCGGATCAGGAATGCGCTGGACGCGGCGCTCGCGGGGATGCACGATGGCGTGTGATAGCAGGCAGCGCCGGAACGGGACCTAGAAGTGCCGGGTGGGGTCCATGCGTTGGTGCAGGATGCGGATCACGTCGACCGTCGTATCGGTCTCGACGTAGAAGATCAGGTGGCTGCCGATCGCGTAGCGCCGGTACCCGGCGCGGATCTCGTCGCAGGGGCGGCCGCGATCGGGGCGGTCCGCGACCCGTTCGATGGCGCCGCGCAGCTCTCCTACGTAGATCTCGGCCTGGCCGAGACCCCAGCGGTCGGCTGTGTAGTCCCAGATGGATGAGAGGTCCTGTACCGCGGCCGGCGTGAGCCGGTACTGCTTCACGGGCGCTTCGCGGCGATGAACGCGTCGAAGTCGAAGGGTTCCGGCTCGCCACTGGCCTCGCCCGCGCTCAGGGCTGAGCGCAGCGCGGAGAGTCGGGCCTCCTGATCCTCCAGAAGCCGGAGGCCGGCACGGACAACCTCGCTCGCGGACCCGTAGCGGCCCGTCGCGACCTCGTGGGCGAGGAAATCGGAGAAGTGGGCATCCAGGCTGATCGACGTATTGCGCGCCATGGACCAACGATACCAAAGCTTGGTACCCGGGACGCCAGATTTACGCCAGCAGGCTTTGCTATGCCGCCGTCGACGCCCCGAGCAGCCCCGACAGCGCGGCCGCCGAGGCCTTCAGATCGGTGATGTGCCGGCCCTCCGCCGACGTGTCCAGCACCCCGACCGGGGCAACGAGGGCGAGGGTCGCGATGACGCTCCCGCCGGCGTCGAACACCGGGGCGGCGACCGCCGCGACCCCGTCGATCACCGCCTCGCTCACGGAGAACCCAGCAGCAAGGGCCTCCGCGAGCTTCCGTTCCACCTCGCCCCGTGAGGCACCGAGCTTCGCCAGCGCCCGCTCCCGCACGGATGGCGAGCCCCACGCGAGGAACGCGAGCCCCTGGGCGGATTGCGGGCCGAGGGGCGCGCCGATCCGCACCGTCATGTTCACGGACTTCCCGGCCGGCTCCTTGGACGCGACGGCCACGGCGCTGGAGCCCGTCCAGAGCCCCAGCACCGCGGTCTGGCCGGTGCGCTCAGCGAGCGTGGCCAAGAGCGGCTCGGCCACGTCGATGATCTTGGGGCCGGTCAGCATCGAGGCGGCGATGCCCATGATGAGGGGCCCAGGCCGGTAGTCGTTGTCGTTGATCCGCTGCAGGAACCCTTCGGAGGCGAGGGACTGGAGGTAGCGGTGGGCGGAGGTCCGCCCGATCCCCAGTTCCTCGGCGACGTCGTTGATGCGCACCTCAGTGCGGTCGGAGCTGAACATCCGCAGGATCTGGGCGCTCCGGCTCACCACCTGCAGCCCGCCGGCCGGCGCGGCATCGTCCCTCTCCGTTGGCATAGCCCACACTCTAGCCCGTGCGCCGCCCCGCACCGGCGTGGCCGTCACGGCTGGCGCTCTGCGGCGATCGTGTGCTCGGCGAGGTTGCGGTCCTTGGTCTCGGGTCCCCACAGCGCGCCGACGATGAGGCAGATCCCGCCGACGGCGAGCAGCACCGTGGGCGTGAGCTTGAGCGGCATGAGCCCGGAGAGCGCGGCCATGTAGAAGGCGTAGAACGAGGGGATGATGAGCGCCAGGGAGTAGCCGACGCCGTACCCGGTCGCGCGGACCTCCACGGGGAACCGCTCGGACATGTAGGCGCCGATGGCCCCGAACGCCGGCACGCCCAGGAGGGCGATCGCGGCCACCGCGACGGTCGCGGCCCAGAAGCCCCTGACCGACCCGGAGGCGAAGAGCACGAACAGCGGGATCGCCAGCAGCGAGCCCACGCCGCACAGGACGAAGAACGCCCGGCGCCCGATCCGCTGCGAGAGCATCCCGAACAGCGGGTATGCCACCGTCACCACGGCGAACGCGATGATCATCAGGGCCGAGGTCTGCACCGCGCTGAGCCCGGTGGTGGTCGCGATGGTGGGCGGCAGGATCACGATCGAGGCGTTGGAGGAGAACCACACGCCGGTCATGAGCAGGAACGCCTGCGCGAGCGGCTTCCGGTTCGGCCCGGCGAGGAGCTCCTTGAACGGGTTGACCCGCTTCGTGGAGGTGTTCTCCCAGGCCGGGCTCTCCTCGACCCCTCGGGCGTACGCGATCGCGAAGCCGATCGAGATGACCGCGCCGACGATGAACGCGATCCGCCAGCCCCACTGCGAGTAGGCCGAGGCCGGGCTGCCGGCCGGGGCGAACGTGAGCACGAGCAGCGTCAGCGCCGAAATCACCACGTAGGAGGACGGGAAGCCGAGCGCGATCAGGCCCGCGTTGCGGCCGCGGTTGCGCTTGGCGGAGTGCTCCATCGCGAGCGGGACCGCGCCGGTGTACTCGCCGCCGAGGAACACGCCGCCGATGAACCGCAGCACGATCAGCGCGACCACCCCGGCGATGCCCACGCTCTGGTAGCCCGGCAGCGCGGCGATGAGCCCGGTGGCCACACCCGCGCCGGCGACGGCGATCACGGTCGCCTTCTTGCGCCCCACCTTGTCCCCGAGCCAGCCGAAGATGATGGACCCGAGTGGGCGCGCCACCAGGGTGGAGGCGAAGACGAGGCCGCCGAGGATCGCCGTCGTGCCCGCATTGATCGAGGCGGGGGTGAAGAAGGCCATCGCCGGGGCGAGGGCGATCACCGGCAGGTAGATGTCGAACATGTCGATGAAGAACCCGGCGCTCGCGCCCACCACGGCGCGGCGCTCGTGCCCGGATGCCGCGGTGCCCACGGTCCCAGTGTGGCCGTGCAGGGCCGGCGCCGTCATGACTGCGCCCCGATCGTGAGCGGCTCCTTGTGGGCCAGGTTCGCCACCCAGGCGGTGAGGTGGGCGTAGTCGGCCCGCGGCGGGACAAAGATGTCGATGTTCACGCACGGGCCGGAGGTCACGTCGATGTAGTGCTCCTTGCCGCGCTGAACGAGCATGAGGTCGCGCGGGCCCATGTGGTGGGCCACGCCGTCCACGTAGTAGTCGGCCTCGCCCTCGAGGATGAACACGAGCTGGTCGAAGTCCTCGTGCGAGTGGGGGCGGAGCTCGAGGCCCTTCTCCACGGTGTTCCACACGATCATGACCTCGTCCGTGGCGTAGGCCTTGCGGGTGATGCCCGGGCGGGCGACTTCGAGCGGGACGTCGTCGAAGCTGACGACCTCCGAGTAGAGCGATTCGTTGAGGGACACCGCGATCTCCTTTGACCTCGTGTTCCGATTTACGGAACAGCTTGTGCGCAATGTGGAACGAGCGTAGCATCGTGATCACGGTCACTGTCAATGCCCCTCGAAGGGCAGTACCAACGGAAGGACAGCAACGATGCTGAAGCCCGAAGGCCACGAGCCCGTCACCATCGACGACCCGGAGGTCGCCGCGATCCTGGACGGCGCCGTCGACCTCCACGTCCACCCCAGCCCCTCGCCGTTCCCGCGCCGGCTGCCCATCGCCGAGGCGGCGTGGCAGGCGCACGAGGCCGGGTTCCGCGCGATCCTGGTCAAGAGCCACCACCACTCGATGGTCACGGACATCCGCGCGGCGTCCGAGGCGCTCGGCGGCCTGCCGATCCCGGTGGTCTCCGGCGTGGCGCTGAACAACTACGTGGGCGGCCTCAACCCGTACGCGGCCGAGCTCGCGCTCGCGCAGGGCGGCCGGATGGTCTGGTTCCCCACGATCTCCTCGCACGCCCACATCTGCGTGCACGAGGCCGAGGGCCAGAACATGCGCTTCCCCACCAACAACCTGGGCCTGCGCCACACCACCGAGATCGGCATCCTCGACGCCGAGGGCGCGCTCAAGCCCGAGGTCCTGGACATCCTCGAGGTCATCAAGGCCCACGACGCGATCATGTCCTGCGGCCATCTCGACGCCGACCAGACGGAGCGGCTCATCGAGCAGGCCTCCTCCATGGGCATCAAGCGGATCCTCGTGAACCACCCGAACTTCGTGATCGGCGCCGAGCCCGAGCGGGTGCGCCGCTGGGTGGGCCTCGGGGCGCGGATCGAGCACTCGATCTGCCAGTACGATGACCGCACCTCGTTCTACCAGTGGGGCCTCGACACCCTGCTCGGCTTCGTCAAGGCGGCCGGCGTGGAGAGCACCCTGCTCGGCTCGGACTTGGGGCAGGCGAACAACCCGCTGCCGGTGGACGCCTATGCGCGCATGGTCCGCGGGCTGCTGGACGCTGGCGTGTCCAAGGAGGACGTGCGCCGGCTCATCGCTGACAACCCCGCCGACCTGCTGGGGATCTGATGTCGCTGCCTACGTCCCTGCGCGGGCTCATGGCCGAGCGCCCCGTCCTCGGCACGTTCCTGAAGATCCCGCGGTTCGAGATCGTGGACATCCTGGCCCTCTCCGGCTTCGACTTCGTAGTCTGCGACTACGAGCACTCGCAGATGTCGGTGGGGGACGCGTGCGACGTCGTGCGGGCCGGCCGGGCGCGCGGCCTTCCGGTCCTGGTTCGGGTCCCCGCCCTGGACCGCGGCGATATCAACCGCCTGCTCGAGGCCGGCGCCGCCGGGATCCAGCTGGCCCGGGGCTCCGGGGCCGCGGCGGGGGAGCTGCGGAAGCTGGTCTCGTACCCGCCGCTGGGCACCCGGTCGGTCTCGCTCGCGCAGCCGGCGGCGGACTACGGGATGGGGGTTTCGCTGGCCGAGCACTTCGAGCGGTCGAACTCCACGGTTCTGGCGGTGGGGCAGTTCGAGACCGCCGACTACGCCGACGGGATCGACGCCGCTATGGCCGCCCTGGACGTGGTGTTCATCGGGCCCGTGGACCTGTCCGTGGACCTGGGGACGCCGGGGCAGCTGGACTCGCCGCCGATGCGGGCCGCGGCGGAGGCGATCGAGGCGGCCGCCGCTTCGCGTGGGGTGCCGATGGGGATCTTCGCCGGCTCGGCGGAGGCCGCGGCCGACGCCGTGGCAGGCGGCTACCGCTACATCGTCGCCGGCTCGGACCTGACCATGCTCGCCGGCGGGGCGAGGCAGTTCAGCTCGCTGCTGCAGACAGCCGGTGGTTGAGCAAGACCACCGGCGACGGCGGGTGCCCGGCCCATGCGCGCCGGACACGCGCATTCACGCGCTCCGAGGGATGAACCGACTCAGGTAGGTGCGAAGGGCGGGATCGCAGACGTAGACGTAGGTGCCCCGCATTCCACGGGTGAGCAGAACGCCGTAGATGTTGACGATGTACTCCAGTAGGTGCTCGTCTGAATACACGATGCCGAGGCGTGGGTTGTTTTCCTTGCCCTTCTTGTCGTGATAGTTGCTGCGGTCCGCCACGATGCGCTGCAGTGTAGGGTCATACTTCAATTCGGGCCCAATGATCACGCCCGCGTAGTTGAGGTCGTAACCCTGCACGGTGTGGATTGATCCGACTTCGTTGACCGACTTCGGCGAGTTGATCCAGTCGCGGTCCGTCGAGTTCCAGCGGAGCTTGCAGCTGTCAATTTCGATGTCGTGTGCCTTGGGGTTCTTCTTGCTCACCCATGGCCAAGCATATCCAGCGACGAGCCGCGCCAGCTTGAAATCGCGCTCCTTCTCACGGATCTTCCCAAGCATATCCGTCAGATTGTCGTAGAGCGCGAACTCGTACTCGCCGAACCGCTGAGGCTGAGGCGCAGATTCAGTAAGCATCGACCTGACGTAGGTTACGTAGTCCTCACCAGCCTGAAGGCGCATCTGGGTCAGCAGCCGGTACAAGCGGTGGTCATCCTTCGCCTCTGCAAGCAGCGATGCCATGCGCTCTCTGGGCAGATCCGCGGGACGGACACTTTGGGCAGCGTCGACCAGGAAGATCTGGTGGGTGCTCTGCTTCTTGATCCAATCGAGCTGGGTGAGGGCGTCGTCGTCCGACCCGAACAGACGCTCGTTGATCGTCTGGAAATCTCTGTTGCGCACACCTGAGGACTGGTTCGCTCGTTGCGAGAGCCGATGAGCCTCGTCGACGATCAGCAGATCGTATGGTGTTTCACTGAAGCCGACGTCGAACTGTGAGAGGACCATTCCCTTTCCCAGCCCAGGAGTCTTTGCAAAGACGTTCTGAATTGACTGGCGCAGGGACTGCTGAGGTACAACGAGTGCCACGCGGAAATTGCGGAGCAGCTTGGGGTACCCCTCCAGAAAATACTCCGCGAAGATCGAGTCACTCTCCACGACGTCTTCGTTGTGGTGCGACCGGATGTCACTGAGCAGCTTCATGAGGTAGATGGCGACGATCGTTTTGCCCGTGCCGGGGTCCCCCTGGATGACGATGGTGCTCGACCGGCTGTTCTCAAGGTCCTCGAAGAGGCCCTCCAAGATGTCGTTGACTGCGCCGGCCTGGTCCTGGCTGAGCGCCTTGAACGGCGAGAGCTTGAAGAGGTCGCTGTTGACGATCTGGGGGATCGTCTGGCTGAACATCCCCTCCTTGCGGAGGGTCTCGAAGACGTGGTCGAACGTCTGCTGGTATTGGCCTCGATCGTAGTAATCGGCATCGGTGATGCCCTCGTTGCGGTTCTCCACCGTGAACTTGCCGTCGCCGGCGAAGAACCGAATGAGGTATGACTCGAGGTCGAGGCACGCTGACTTGTTGAAGCGGTCGTCCACGATGACCCGAACGGCATGGAGGTTCTCACGACCGTTTGCGAGGTGCTGGGTCATGCGGCTTGCTGCATTCAGCGACTCGCCGATGTAGATGCTGCTGTCGTTGTTGAGCGTGTAGACCACCGGCCAGTTGCGGTGGCGTGCGTCGCCGGCTGCCCATACCTTGACTGATTCGGTGTCGAGTGCGAGGCGCTCGATCCTAAAGCTGGTCATGCTTGGTACTCCGCCCGCGCGACAGCTCGACTGGGTACTTGGCTCGAGTGATCTCGAGCTTCTCGAGCACGATGTCCTGGGGGTCAACCCCAAGCCGGTCGGCCAAGAGCAAGCAGTAGGTCAACACGTCGGCGAGCTCGTGGCGGACCGCGCGGTTGTCCACTTGAGTACCCCATTGGTAGCACTCGAGCAGCTCGCCGGCCTCGATGGAGATACTCTTTGCGAGGTTCTCGGGCGTGTGGAACTGCGCCCACTCTCGTTCCCGTGCAAATTCGCGAAGCGCGCTAACGAGGTGCACCATCCGGTCTTCGGTCACGGTCACCACGCTATCAAGTGGATTCGAGGTGTCAGCCTCATCCTGACCAAGTCGCGGCTCGCATAGCGCTGGTCGGCTTTTGATTTTGAGGCAAGAGCTAGGCCTCCGAGCGACGCATCATGGCTGGGGTAATCGCGCGAGCACCGCACCACTTGCACGCCCGTCTCAGGACTCGCTTCCGTACAAGTACAACGGTGCATCGCCTGCTACCACTCCTAAACCGTGCGTATTCACCGCAGTCCTAATGACGCTTGCGATTCTAGTGAAGCTTGGTATCCGCAAGTCGATTTTCTGATGGTTTCTCCTCGAGGTGGTTTGGTAATCGATAAGGGCATCTTTGCCGAGTCCCATTGGACGCGGGCGTCCAAGCCCTTGGCGAGCTAGGAGCTTCTCACGTTTGCGCATTGCGAGCCACAACTCGCTTGCGAGCCAAGCGTCAAGCTCCCGGAGGCTGGCATCGTCATCGATTAGTGGGAAAAACGACATCACCCCTTCGAAGGACATCGGAGGAACGCGACCGGAATGAAACCTCCGGATGTCAGCTTCGCTGAGGGGTCCGTATAAATAGCGCCGAATTTGCCATATCGCCGTGACGTAGTCGCGATCGACATCGGTCAACTGTGTTGGTTCCTGTGCATTGCGCAAGGGCTCAAGTAATAGGTTGGTATAAATGAGATGCTGTAGGCGCTTCCTAATCTTACTCTTGGTGGCCTCTTTCATCTTCGTTGATCGCAAAGAAATAGTATGGCCGAGATAGTCTACTGATCTCGTTGAAGCCATCTCCACTGTTGGCGAGTTCTCACCAACGAGCAAGCGGATGCCGGGGCTCTTCTCAGCATTGATCGGTGAGCCGATCCGCTCAGACTCCTCGTGCAGCACTTCAGCCGCTTGACATATGCGTCCATAGTCATCGGACCAAATAAGAGTATCATCGGCGTAGCGCGCAAAACCTACGCCGAGTCGTTCCAAATTCCGATCAATTTCGGATGCCGCAATGTTGGCAAGAAAGAGACTGATCGACGTTCCTTGAGGAACGCCTGTTCGCCGGGCCTCAGCAGCCGGACCGTTCTCGCTGAAGTACGGCTCGGGTGCTTCGAGGAACTGTTGAATCAAGAAGTCCTCGAGTGGCGTACGAATGACGCCCAATCGGTCGAGGGACTCTCGGATAAATTCATGATTTACCGTGTCAAAAAACTTGCTGAAATCGTACTCTGCCACAAAAATCCGGTGGTGTCGTCCAAATTCGCTCTTCACATAGGCGATGGCATCGTGAGGCGTGAGGTCCGGACGATATGCATAGGCCCTCGCGCTGATGCGAGGTAGGTTTTTTCGCATCAGTGACCGAAAGAGGGTATTGGAAACCACTTCATCTGCTATCTGAAATGTACTGACGATTCGTTTCCCGCCTGAAGGCTTGGGTACGTGGAATCCTGCGGGCCTCCTGGGCGTATATGAACGGTTTCTGAGGCGCAGCGTCACGGCATGTGCGACCGCCTTTCGTCGTCCTCTGACGATAAATGGATCGAAGCCAGAGTCCAAGGCCCAGGTCTCCGGTCGGCGAACCGGGAGCAGCTCTGGCTCGCCTTTGCTCCTGCGACGACGGCGAACATTCTCATCGAACACGGATTTCGCGTACTTCTCATGCTCGCGTATGAGGCGAGTTGTCGCGCTCAAGAGCCGTTCTTCTAACTGCCACCACACAGCCACACCCCCAAATTGAAGCGGTGGAAGCGAACTGACGTTCGCTTCCACCCACTCGGCTTCAGATCCATGCAAAATGTGCTTCACGCAGGTGGTCGGCTCGCGCTTCTCACCCCAGAGCGGGCAGCTTGGTGATCAGCCAGAGGATGCCCAAAATTGGAACGAGGCCTAGCTCCTCTTGGAGCATGATTGCCAGTATAGCCAAAGCCATGCCGACGAGTAGGCGCCTCGCCGGAATATGCACTGCGGTTGTCCCGGATCGCCTGTGGCCACCAGTACGACACCGCGACCCATGCTCGACTGGTCGATGGCTCGGTCCGAACCTGCAACCCTACTTTTGCAGGTCGACGTTGGGCGCCGGGAATGCCGCAAGTCCACGCTTAGCCCCATACGTTCTTGTAGAACGTGCTCAATTCCGCCTGCTCCAACGAGACGCAGGAGGACTCTTGTCCTTAGTCTAGGAGGCGCACGAGCACGGCGTTCTTCCCGCCCATGTCGAGCCGCACCTGCCCTTGAGGTGCAGTTGCTTTGGGTACCGAGGCGACAGCCCTCCTGGAGACGCTCCGTGTCAAGGGCCGCGCGCCGAAGACAGGCTACGACCGCTCCCAGTTCGGCGCGGAGTGGCTCGACGTGGACGGGAACGGCAGCGGCACCCGCAACGACATGCTCAACGTCGACCTGATGGACATCGCCTAGGGCACGTCCGTGCCCTGCACGGTCGCCTCCGGCATCCTCGCCGCCCCCACGCTTGCACCAGCATCGTGTTCCTACGCAGGGTGGGCGCGAGCGACGCGGTGCAGATCGCCCACGTGGTGGCTGATGGGCCCAGCGCGGGGCTCTTGCCAACGATCCGCTCAACCTCCAGTCCACCGACGGGCCCACCGGTTCGGTTGTACGTTGCACAATTCCGAAAGGCTCGGGGCGGAAAGACCTATGTCTGCAGGGCAGCTGCACGCCGAAAAAAGGCTATCGAGGCAAGAGCCGTGGTCGCGGCCCAGATGAACCGTCTTCCCCCCACGTGGAGAACTCCATCACGCTGCGCGCGCCGGTGCGCAGGCGGGCTCTCCGGGAAGGCAAACACTTGACGGCCCTCGTGCGCGGGTCCACTCTTGACCTTGCTCAGCTCAATGGTGATCCCCAAACAAGGTCTTCGGCGGCGCGAGCTGCAATTTACTAAAGCTGCATCCATTGGGGGAGCGATGAACGCAACGCGCAATTGGGGTCCGTCGACGTGGGTGGGTGCATCGATAGTCGCACTGCTGCTCCTGCTGACCTTCTTCACCCCCATCCCTTTTGTCTGGGTCTTCTTCCTTTTTGGCACCACGTTGGTGACGGCTCTCTACGCGCTCATCACGGGACGACATTCCTGGTTGCGGTTCGGGGGACGCAAAGTGGCCGCGATCGGGGTCGCCGCATCGATCGTCGTCGGCTTCACGTCAATGGCGGCGGCCGCTGCCACCATGCCTGTACCGGCGGCAGTCAAGGCCTCTCAGAGCGCTACCGTCCCCCAGGCCACAAACAGCGCGACCGCGTCCCCCGCACCGTCACAGACAACGCAGCTCTCACCCTCGCCGACGGCAGCGCCCCAGTCTTCGACCGCCGAGCCCTCCACGACGGCATCGTCTGCGGTGACCACATCGCCGTCCGCGGCGCCGCCAGTGGCCTATTCAGCCGCTGTGCGGGCTCCTGGCGGTGCGGTTCTTCCGGACAAGGCCACTACTCCTGGGGCCACAAACCCCGCGGTCACCCCATCCACCATTGATACAACCATCTGCGTGACGGGCTGGACGGCACAGGTCCGGCCACCTGAGGAGTACACCTCGAACCTCAAGGTCTCCCAGCTCGCCGGGGGATACACATATAACGGCGACACCAATCCAGCTGACTACGAGGAAGACCACCTCATTCCTCTCGAATTGGGTGGCGCCCCGTCTGACGTCCACAGTCTCTGGCCGGAGCCATCCACCCTCACCTCCGGAGGAGCCAAGTCGAAGGACGAGCTTGAGAACAAGCTCCACGAACTCGTATGTGCCGGAACTCTTGGGCTCGGGACGGCCCAACAGGCCATCGCCTCTGACTGGTGGGCCGCCTACAGCACCTACGTCGTGGCGCCGGCTCCTGCAGCGCCGGCGCCGGCTGCTCCGGCCCCGGCTGCACCCGCTCCAGCGGCTCCGGCTCCTGCCCCAGCTGGAGGGCCGGCGGGAGCTACGGCACTGTGCGTAGACGGTACGTACTCGTATTCGGCGCACCACAGTGGAACGTGTTCGCACCATCATGGAGTTGCTGTCTGGTACAAGTAGCTCCGCGGCCTACGCGGTCGAGGCCAAGACATTGAATCGTTAGACGCGGGAACAGTCCCCAGGGAAGGGTGCGGCGATCGCCTTCCCTCGGGCTCAAGATTGGCTCAGGAAAGCGTCAGGAACCGGAGCTGCGGGCGCACTGCCCAGCACAATGGGGGCGAAGACTCGCTCAACCGGGGGACCAACTTATGCCGCACCTGCACCGCCCGCGCCCATCCGCCAAGCGCCCGCTAGCCCTCTCCGCCTTTCTGACCGCCTCCCTCGCCGTGACGGGCCTCGCGACGGCGACGGCCGCGCCCGCCCAAGCGGCCGGCGTCGTGCCCCAGACCACGGCGACCACCGCCTACGCCGCCCCGAACCCGGAGCCGGCGTACGGCACCGAGGCCGCGGCCCTCCTCGAGACGATCCCGGTCAAGGGCCGCGCCCCCAAGACGGGCTACGACCGCTCCCAGTTCGGCCCGGCCTGGCTCGACGTGGACGGCAACGGCTGCGACACCCGCAACGACATGCTCAACCGTGACCTCACGGACATCACCTACGTCACGAGCGTCTCCTGCACGGTCGCCTCAGGCACCCTCGCCGACCCCTACACCGCCACCACCATCGCCTTCCTCCGCGGTGTGGGCACGAGCGACGCGGTGCAGATCGACCACGTCGTCGCCCTCTCCGATGCCTGGCAGAAGGGCGCCCAGCAGCTCACCTATGAGCAGCGCGTGGCCCTCGCCAACGACCCGCTCAACCTCCAGTCCACGAGCGGGCCCACCAACGAGCAGAAGGGCGACGGCGACGCCGCCACCTGGCTTCCGCCGAACACCGCCTTCCGCTGCGCGTACGTCGCCCGCCAGGTCTCGGTGAAGGCCACCTACAGCCTGTGGGTCACCCAGGCCGAGCACGACGCCATCGCCGGCATCCTCGCCCAGTGCCCCGGCCAGCTGGCCCCCGCGGACCAGCCCGACCCGTCCGCGCCGCAGGCCCCCGCCCCGGCGCCCGCACTGCCCACCGTCACCCCCGGCGCCTACTGCAGCACCGCGGGCGCCCAGGGCGTGAGCTCCACCGGCGTCCTCTACACGTGCAAGACCTCGGCGACGGACACGCGCCTGCGCTGGCGGCAGTAGCGCCCGCAGACAGCAAGCAGAAAGGGGGCCGCGCGGTCATCCACCGCACGGCCCCCTCGCTCAGGAAGGGCTACTTCACGTTCTTCGAGAAGCTCGCGTCCACGTACTTGGTCAGGTCCAGTGGGGTCTTGTACTTGATCGCCCCGGCGTCCATCCAGACCTTCTCCATGTCCGCCAGCTGGTCGGGCATAGGAGCGAGGTTGGGCAGCCAGGTGTAGAGCGGGACCGCCTTGACCTGCGCGGGCGTCTGGTTGGTCGCCTTCGCGATCGTGGCGACGTTCGCGTCCGAGTAGCGCGCGTCGCCCTGCAGGTCCTTGGCACCCTTGGCGAGGGCGTCGAAGAACTTCTGCGCCAGCGGCGAGGAGGCGAACTTGCCGCCGTAGACCACGCCGGTGCCCGAGACGCCCTTGGGCGGCACCGCGAAGGAGACGCCCGTGCCGTCCTTGATCGACTGCGAGGAGAACGGCGCGCTCTCGAGGGCGGCGTCGATGCTGCCGTTCTTGAGCGCGGTGGGCATGTCCGGGTTGCCCAGGTTGACCAGAGTGACGTCCTTGAGCGTCAGCCCGGCCTCCTTGAGCGCGAGCGCCGTGAGGTACGCGCCGGTGCCGCCGGCGCCGCCGGCCACGGCGATCTTCTTGCCCTTGAGGTCGCCGATGCCCTTCACGGTGCCCGCGTCGACCAGCTTCTTGGCGACCACGAGGTCGGTGGGCGAGTTCTTCGTCCCGTCCGAGACGCCCATCGAGCCGACCACCTTGATGTCCAGCCCGGCCTCCATGGCGCTGAACATGCCGGCGGAGAAGCCGGCGACCACGACGTCGAGCTTCCCGCTGGAGGCGAGCGGAACGGCGTCCTGCCCGGACTTCACGTTCTGCAGGTTCAGCTTGATGCCCGCGTCCTTGAAGTAGCCCTTCGCGTCCGCGACGTACATCGGCGCGAAGATCGGCAGCTGCACCTGGCCCACGTTGACGGTCTGCAGGCCACCGGCGTCGGTGGCCTTCTGATCGGCTGCCGAGGATGCGCCGCATCCCGTCAGCGCGAGTCCGACGACGGCCGCGAGGGCCCCAAGCTTTGCCCTGATCATTTCTTGACCTTCCTGTGGGATCCGCCGGGCCGCCGCCACGGAAGCAGCGCCCGTTCGAGAACGATGATGAGACCGGTGAGCAGCGCCCCGAGCAGCGAGACGGTAATTAGCCCCACGTACATGTCCTGGGGCTGGAACAGCTGCCACGAATTCCAGATGAGATAGCCGAGGCCGTCATTGGAGGCGACGAATTCGACCGCGGTGATCACAATGACGGACATGCCGGCAGAAACGCGCAGGCCCGTCATGATCGCCGGGATCGCGCCCGGCAGCAGGATGTAGCGGAACAGCCGCCAGCCCGTGGCCTTGTAGGCCCGCGCCGCCTCGAGGATGCGCGCGTCGATCTGCACGATTCCGGCCAGTGTGTTGATCTGCACCACGAAGAAGACCGAGATGACCACCGCGAGGACCTTCGGCGTCTCGGTCAGCCCGAAGATGAGCAGCAGGAGCGGCAGGATGGCGATCTTCGGCAGGGCGTAGAGCGCGGTGAACGTGGGCCCGAGCGCGGCCCGGACGGGGCGCCACACGCCCATCGCGAGCCCGGCGACGACCCCGAGGGCGGAGCCGATCACGAACCCGGCCAGCAGGCGCCCCGTGGTCGCCACGATGTGGTCCCACAGCTCGCCGTCGGCGATCATCTGCGCCCCGCGCTCCACGATCTTGGTCGGGGGAGTGAACAGGCGCGCATCGAGCAGGCCGCCGCGGGCCGCGGCCTCCCAGCACGCCATGAGGACAATCGGCGTCAGGATGGACAGGAGCAGGTCGCGGGTCCGCAGCCGCCGCTCGCGGCGGTACTCGCGGGCGATCGCGCCCTCGAGCTCGGGCGAGGGCTGGAACGCGTCGGCGCGCGTGGCCTGAGTGGTGGGGGTGCTCATGAATACCTCAGAGATGCTTGGACTTCGTCGCGGAGCGACTCCCAGATGGCCTGGCGCATGTGGGCGAACTCCTCGGTGCCCTCGATCTCGACCTTGCGCGGGCGGGGGAAGGGGACGTCGATGACTTCCTTGATGCGGCCGGGGCGCGCGGACATCACCACGATCTGGTCGCCCAGGAGCAGCGCCTCCTCGATCGCGTGCGTCACGAGGACCACGGTCTTGCGCTCGGCCTCCCAGAGCCGCACGAGCTGCTCCTGCATGAGCATGCGGGTCTGGGCGTCGAGGGCGCCGAGGGGCTCGTCCATGAGGAGCGACGGCGACCCTGTGGCGAACGCCCGCGCGATGGCGATGCGCTGGCGCATGCCGCCGGAGAGCTGGTGGGGGTAGGACTGCTCGAAGCCGGTGAGCCCCACCTCGGCGATCCAGTGCCGGGCGTGCTCCTCGCGCTCCCTCTTCCCGACCGCGGCCATCTGCTCGCCGAACGCGACGTTCTGCAGGACGTTGAACCACGGGAAGACCCCGTGCTCCTGGAACACGAACGCAGACTTCGGGACGTTCGAGGCCGGGAGGTTGGTGGTGACGTGGCCTTCGGTCGCCGTCTCGAGGTCGCCGAGAATGCGCAGCAGCGTCGATTTGCCGCAGCCCGAGGGGCCGACAATGCAGGTGAACGAGCCTGCCTTGAGTTCTAGATTGATATTCACCAGTGCTTGGACCGGGGTCTTGCCGACGAATACTTTCGAGACGTCCTTGATCTCGAAGGCATTGGTCCCGGTATTCACGGGCAGTGCAGATGTGGTCACATGAACTTCCTTTTCCCCAATGGCGGTCAACGCCACGTCGCGATCCTACTGGCGGGTTCACTGCGCTCTGTGCCCATATGTCAGCCTGTCGTCACACGCCTGACGGGAGGCGAGAACATCGGCGGCTCGGGCGAGGAGAACACGCCGCCGATGCAGCGCCGGTCCCACTCCGACCCCTGGGCGGCCCCGGACGCGTCCGCCGGGAGCTCGTCGGCGTGGGCCTCGGCGTCGTCCTCGGGGAAGAACCCGATGGCCCGGCCACCGTCGGGGGAGAGGTAGCCGCGAGTGTTGCGGGAGACGCCCCACACGATCCGGAAGCCCGTCGCCGCCCCGGAGAGGGCGGCCTCGAACAGGCGCCCGGCGTCGGCGGGGGAGAGCCAGGTGCTCAGCATCCGTTCGTTCTCGGGTCTGGCGAACCTCGAGGCGATCCGCAGGCACACCACGTCCAGGCCGTACCGGTCCGCGTAGACGCTCCCGAGCGCTTCGACGGCGGCCTTGGACACCCCGTAGAAGGTGTTCGGGCGGACGGGGACGTCGTCGGGCAGGAGGTCGCCCTCGGCAGGCACCGGGGTGTAGCCGGTGGCGTGAATCGAGCTGGCGAGCACCGCCTTGGGCACGCGGGCGGCGCGCGCCGCCTCGAGCACCGCCTGGGTCCCGTCGATGTTGGTCCGGGAAATCTCCTCCCAGCTCGCCTCGAGGGGGATGCCGGCGAGATGGACGACGGCGGCGCAGCCGGCGAACGCTTCCCGCAGCCGGTCGGCGTCGTGGATCGAGGCGATGACCCACTCGCAGCCCATCGGGTCTGCTGACTCGGCCTGGTCGAGGCAGACCAGCTCGTACCCGCAGCGGCGCAGGTGGGGAATGATGTCGCGCGCGAGGCTCCCGGCGGCGCCGGTGAGGGCGATGCGGCCGCGGGGCGCGGAGGTCGGTGCTGTCATCAGATCAGGGCTCCTTGCCGGGAAAGCAGGTCGCGGACGGCGGCGAGGTCGTGCCGGCCCGAGTCCGCGTAGACGGCCGCGGCGACGCCGGCCGCGTGCCCCGTCGCGAAGGCCGTGCCCATGACGCGCAGGGACGCGAAGGCGCGCCGGTCAGCGCTGACCAGTCTGCCAGCGGCCCACAGGTTCTCGACGGAGGCGGAGCAGATGCTCCCGTAGGGGATGTGATACCAGCCCTTGTCCCGGATGCCGTTGTAGTCGGTGACGCCGGGAACCGTGTGGTCCTCCATGGGCCAGCCGCACCGGGCGATCCCCTCGTCGCCGAGCTTGCGCCCCGCCGCGACGTCCTCCGCCGCCACGGTCTCGAGGCCCTTGAGGCGCCGCCCCTCGCGGATGCCCAGCTGGGGCCCGGTGGCCGCGAGGAAGGAGGCTTCCCAGCCGGGGAGGAAGAGCCGGAACGCCTCGAGATAGTGCCACGTGAGGCGCCGGCCCTCCACCTCGGCCGCGGAGAGGTCCTGCACGTCGAAGACATCGCGGTGCTGGTCGGCCAGCAGCAGCATGACCTCGCCGGAGATCGGCATCCGGACGGCGATGCCGTGGTCGCGCGTGAGCGCAGCGCCGGTCAGGGACTCGTAGCGCCGGACGGCCCGGGCCATCGCGTCCGCGGAGAGGTCCGCCTCGGCCGGGACCCCGCCGACGCGCATCACGAGGGTGCTCGCCTGCCGCTCGTTCACCGCGGAGACCAGCGCCTCGGCTTCGGCGGCCGCGATGAGCGCGCCGTCCCCGCTGGCGTCGACGAAGGCGCGGGCGTGGACGCGGAGGCGGCCGCCGCGGTGGGAGACGTCCACCGCCTCGAGGCGCCCCTCCTGCGCGGCCGCGCCGACGAGGTGGCTGTGCAGCAGCAGGGTGATGCCGGCCTCCGCGACGAGCTCGTCGAACACGGTCTTGGTGGTCTCGAGGTCGAGCAGCACCACCGTGTTGCCCGAGGCCTGGAAGGTCTCGGTACGGTAGATGTCCCGCTTCTGCAGCGCGTCCAGGAACTGCTGGCCGACGCCGGCCACTACCTGCTCGCGCGTCTGGTCGAAGAACCCGCAGTGCGTCAGGACCGAGCTCACGGTCGCGGCGCCGCCGAGGAATCCGTACTGCTCGATGAGGCAGACCGAGGCGCCGGACTGCGCGGCGCCGACCGCGGCTGCCACTCCCGCTGCTCCTCCTCCGACCACGGCGACATCGACGTGTAGGTCTTTCGGTTCTTGTGTCATCCCCCTCATCGTGACCCGGATCACGGCATGTCACAATTGCCCCTTGGGCTCCAGGCCCATGCTCGGCGGGCATACCATGGCCGGATGGAGCTCAGGAGCCTGCACTACTTCTCGACGGTCGCCGAGCTCGGCTCCATCAGCAGGGCCGCCGTCGCCCTCCACCTGACCCAGCCCTCGCTCAGCCGTCAGCTGGCGGCCCTGGAGCGGGAGCTGGGGCACGAGCTGTTCACCCGAACCTCGCGGGGCGCGCAGCTCACTCCCGCGGGGCGCGGCCTCCACACCCACCTGAGGGTGGTCTTCGCCGAGGTGGACCGCATCCCCGAGGTGCTCCGGACGGCGAGCGAGAGCAAGGAGCTCGTCCGGGTCGGGCTGCCTCCGGGCGTGCCCCAGGGCTGGCTCGCCGCGGTGGTGCGCGAGGCGCAGGCCGCCATCCCGCAGGCGGACATCTCCCTGCACGAGGCCAGCAGCGACGAGCAGCGGCTCATGCTCAAGGACGGCCGCCTCGAGATCGGGCTGCTCCACCTCGCGCCGCCGGAGTATCCCTCCGAGCGGGTGCTCACGCAGCGGATCGGCGTGGCGCTCCCGCCCGGCTCGCCGCTCGCCGCCCGGACGTCCATCCGCTTCGCGGACCTCGCGGGGCTGCGCGTCATGGCCCACGCCAACGGGGAGGTGGCGGGGGAGGAGACGCGGCTCCGGGCCGCCTCCAAGGCCGCCGGCGTCACCACGGACTGGATCTTCCGGAGGTTCTCCCAGCACAGCGAGCTGATCGCGATGAGCTCGCGGGCGGACGCCGCACTCATGACCGAGGCCTCCGCGACCCACAACATGCCCAGCTGGCGCTGGGTCGAGGTGAAGGAAGTCGATGCCGAGGGGCACCCGTTGACCGTCGAGACCTGGGCCGCCACGAGCAGCAGCGGCCACCCCTACGTGCAGCGGTTCATCGAGCTGCTCCGAGCGGAAGGGCTGGGCGCCCGTGGCTGAGCGCACCATCGTGCTCGTGGGCCCGACCGGGGCCGGGAAGTCCGCCGTCGGGACCGCCCTCGCGCGGCTCCTCGGCGTCCCGTTCCGGGACAGCGACCACGCGCTGGCCGCCGCGCGGGGGCCCATCCCTGAGCTCTACCGCTCGCTGGGCGAGGAAGCGTTCCGCCGCGCCGAGGCGTCCGTGGTGGCCTCGCTGCTCGCGGAACAGCACCGAGCGGTGCTGTCCCTCGGGGGCGGCGCCGTGCTCGACGGCGGCACGCGCCGCCTGCTCGGAGCCGCCACGGTGGTGTGGCTGGACACCGATCTGGCCACCGTCCTGCCGCGGATCGAGGGAGGGCGGCCGCTCTTCGGCGGCGACGTCGCGGAGGCCTGGCAGCGCAACTACGACCGCCGGCGCCCCCTGTACCAGGAGGTGGCGAGCCTGCGGATCGACGCCCGCCAGGGGACACCCGAGGCGCTGGCCGCCGAGATCGTGGAGGGCCTGCCCGGCCGTCGGTGAGCCGGCCCGCGCCTACGCCGCCTGCGCGAGGAACCGCCGGAAGGCGGAAAGGATCACCTCCGAGGGCCGGTGCAGGGCGCCGTGGCCGGCCCGCGGGACCACGAGGCTGGTGCTGCCTGGCAGGGCCGCGGCGACGCCGGCGGCGATGGTGCGGAAGTAGCCGGGGCTGTGGGCGCCGGCCAGGAGCAGGAGGGGAACCGCGATGCCGGCGTACCGGTCGGCGGTCTCGCGGCTGCCGTCCAGCAGCGCGAGCTCGTGCGCCAGGGAGGGGACCATCTCCCTCCAGGCGTGGCCGTCCCTCGTCAAATGGGCGACGCTCCACACGAGCGCCCGGGCGGCCGGGTCGGGCAGCGGCACCTTCGCCATCACGGGGTCGATCTCCCGGGAGAAGACCACGACGGCGCCCACGTGGTCGCCCCTCGCGGCCGCGGCGGTGAGCGCGGGGAGCATGCTCGTCGGGAGGCACCCGCCGACGTTGACGGCCGGGTCGTAGACGCCCACCCGGCTCACCGGCAGCCGCAGCGCCGCCTCGAGCGCGATGCCCCCGCCGAAGCTGTGGCCCAGGACCACGGAGCTGCCCGTTGCGTCGAGGACCGCCTGGAGGTCCGCCAGCTCGGTCTCCATCGAGTAGTCGGCCGGCTGCGGGCCGGAGCCGCCGCGGCCCCGGCGGTCGTACAGGTGGATCGGGAGGGTCGTCGAGAGGCCCCGGGCGAACCTCGCGTAGGCGGCGGTGCGGATCAGGCTGCCCCCGGCGAGGACCGCGCCTGGCCCGCTGCCGTAGCTGTAGAGGCGCAGGGAGCCGCCGTCTGCGGTTCTGATTGAACGGATCTGGACGGCGACCACGGCGGGCTTCTTCCTCGATGAGTGCGCTCCCAGCCGCGACGATGTGGGGACATGGTAGGCCCGGACAGGCCTCGCCGTCACCAGCCCGCGCGGGTGGGCGTGTGCCCCTCCCTGGCATCCTCGGGCATCGCCAGCTCCGCCCGCAGGCCGAGGAGCCGGATCGGGCGCCCGGGCTCGATCGAGGCCGCGAGCTCGAGGGCACGGGAGAGGACCTCGCCCGGGTCAGAGGTCTCGGGGATCCTGCCTCCGTGCGTCGTCGTGTCGAAGGGGGCATACCGGACCTTGAGGGTCAGCCCCACCACCGGCCGCCCCTCGGCCGCGACGTCCTCCAGGACCCGCGCCGCCAGCTCCCGCACGGCCGCCTCCACCCGGGCGGGGTGGGTCAGGTCGCGCTGGAAGGTGGTCTCGCGGCTGTGCCCGCGCGCCACCCAGGGCGTGCTGTCGACCGTGCTGCTGCCGTCCCCGCGCCCGAGCTGCGCGTACCACGGGCCCATCTTGGGGCCGAACTCGGGGACCAGGTCCTGCGGATCGGCGGCGGCCAGCTGGGCGACGGTCCGGATGCCGAGCGTGGCCAGCCGGGCCGAGACCCTGGAGCCGACGCCCCACAGCTCCTTGGTGGGCCGGGCGCCCATGACCTCGAGCCAGTTCCCGGCCGTGAGCCGGAAGACGCCGGCCGGCTTGCCGAAGCCCGTGGCCACCTTCGCCCGGACCAGGGTGTCGCCGATCCCCACGCTGCAGTGCAGCCGCGTCCGCTCCAGGACGGCGGCCTGGAGCCGGCGGGCGTAGGCCTCCGGGTCGTCGGTCTCGACGCCCACGAAGGCCTCGTCCCAGCCGATCACCTGCACGGTCGCTCCGGGCTGGGCGCGCAGGGTGGCCATCACGGCGTCGGACGCCTCGAGGTAGGCCTCCCGGTCCACGGGGAGGATGACGGCGTCCGGCACCTTCCGTGCGGCGATCCGCAGCGGCATCCCCGAGCGCACGCCGTAGGCCCGGGCCTCGTAGGACGCGGTCGAGACCACGGCCCGCTCCGTCGGATCGCCCCGGCCGCCCACGATGACGGGCCTGCCCGCGATCTCGGGCCTGCGCAGCACCTCGACCGCCGCGAGGAACTGGTCGAGGTCCACGTGCAGCACCCACGGGTTCTGGCTCACCCCCTCAGTGTCCCCTCCCGGGGCGCCCGGGCGGAGCAGGCCGACGACGGCGGGCCGGCCCGCCGTCGTCGGCCCACCTCAGACCCGCACCCAGGCGGTCGCCTCGGCGGGCAGCTTGCCGCCCTCGGCGGCGGCGCTGGCCAGGAGCAGCTCGCCCTCGGGCAGCTCGACGGGCGCCTCGCCGAAGTTGGCCACGACGTGCCAGCCGCCCGGGCGGGCGAAGTGCAGGACGTCGCCGGACGAGGCCTGCCAGTCGAGCTCCTCGGCCCCCTGCAGCCGGTGCCGCAGCGCCAGCGCCCGCCGGTAGAAGGCGAGGGTGGAGCCGGCGTCGGCGGCCTGGACGCTCGCGGCGTAGTCCCGGAACCAGGCCGGCTGCGGCAGGTGCGAGCCGTCGGCGCCGAAGCCGAACGAGGTGCCGGTGGGCTCCCAAGGGAGGGGGACGCGGCAGCCGTCGCGGCCCACCTCGTTGGCCCCGTTGCGGAAGTAGATGGGGTCCTGGCGGTCCGCGGCCGGGATCTGCCCCACCTCCGGCAGGCCCAGCTCCTCGCCCTGGTACAGGTAGGCCGAGCCGGGCAGGGCGAGCATGAGCAGGGTCGCCGCCTTCGCCCGGCGCAGGCCCCGTTCGGCGTCGACCTCGCCCGGGTCGCCGCCGGCGAGCAGCCAGTCGAGGCCGTCGGTGCCCAGCCCGCGGCGGCCGGTCCCGTTGGGGAGGCCGTAGCGGGTGGCGTGCCGCACCACGTCGTGGTTCGAGAAGACCCACGTCGAGGACGCGCCCGACGCCGCGGCCAGCGCCAGGTTGTTCTCGATGACGGTGCGGAACTGGCCCGGATCGAAGTCGGCCTTGAGCAGGTCGAAGTTGAACGCCTGGCCGAGGCCCTCGGCGGAGGCGTACCGGGGGACGCGGTGCGGCGCGACCCAGACCTCGGCCACGGCCATGCGCGGCGGGGTGTACTCGTTGAACACCTTGCGCCACTCGGCGTACACGGTGTGGACCTCGTCCCGGTCCCAGAGCGGGTGCTCGCCCCCGCGCAGGACCTCGTCCGGGTCCGTGGTCCACAGCCCGTTCTGCGCCGCGGCCATGTCCTTCTTCAGCCCGTGCGCCACGTCCACGCGGAAGCCGTCGACGCCGCGGTCGGACCAGAAGCGCAGGGTGGCCAGGAAGTCCTCGTGCACCTTCGGGTTGTCCCAGTTGAGGTCCGGCTGCTCCTTGGCGAACAGGTGGAAGTACCACTGCCCGGGGGTCCCGTCCGGCTCGGTGACGCGCTCCCACGCGCTGCCGCCGAAGAGGGACTGCAGCCCGTCCGGCGGGAGGGCGCCGTCCGGCCCCCGCCCGTCCCGGAAGATGTACCGGCCGCGCGCGGGGGAGTCCTTCGGGGCGGCGAGGGCCTCGGCGAACCAGGCGTGCCGGTCCGAGGTGTGGTTCGGGACGATGTCCACGATGACCCGGATCCCCGCCGCGTGCAGGGCCGCGGCCATCCGGTCGAAGTCGGACAGGGTGCCGATGCGTGGGTCCACATCGCGGTAGTCGTCCACGTCGTAGCCGCCGTCGGCGAGCGCCGAGGGGTAGAACGGGCTCAGCCAGACGGCGTCGATCCCGAGCTCGGCCAGGTAGGGGATCCGGGAGGTGATGCCGTTGAGGTCGCCGATCCCGTCGCCGTTGGAGTCGGCGAAGCTGCGCGGGTAGATCTGGTAGACGGCGGCCTGCCGCCACCAGTCGGCGTCCGCGCCGGCGAGCGGCCCGGCGTCGAGGGGCTGGGTCTCTGTCATGGCTCCTTCAGTGTGGGGTGGGGCGGGCTGGAGGTCAGCCCTTGACGGTGCCAGCAATCATGGCCTTGATGAAGTGGCGCTGGAAGAGCAGGAACACGATGATCGTCGGCGCCATGATCAGCAGGGAGCCGGCGTTCAGCAGGACCACGTCGGTCGAGTGCAGGCCCACGAAGTTCTGCAGCGCTCCTGCCATGGTGCGCTGGCTGGGATCGTCGACCAGCACGATCGCCTCGAGGAACGTGTTCCAGGTCCAGAGGAACAGCAGCAGGCACAGCGAGGAGACGGCCGGGACGGCGAGGGGCGCCTGGATCCGCAGGAAGCCCTGCCAGGCCCCGGCGCCGTCGATCGAGGCGGCCTCGCCGAGCTCCTTGGGCATGGTGAGGAAGTGCGCCCGCATCCAGAAGACGGCGAAGGGCATGAACTCGCCGATCAGCACGAGAGTGAGGCCCAGCCGGCTGTTGAGCAGCCCCATGTCCCGCAGCTGGTAGTAGAGCGGGACGATCGTCGCCTCGCGCGGGAGGGTCAGCCCGAGCAGGAGCAGGACGAAGAAGACCGCACCGCCGGGGACCTTGAGCTGGCCGAGGCCGTAGCCGGCCATGGTGGCGATCAGGGCCGCGGCGGGGACTACGCCGGCGACGAGGAGGAGGCTCGAGAGGAGCAGGGGCGTGACGTTGGCGACGTTCCAGGCGTCGATGAAGTTGTGCCACTGCGGGTCCGCGGGCCACTCGATCCCGACCGGGACGGTCCCCTGCCGGTGCAGCGCCGCCGTGAGCATGCTCGCGAGCGGGACGATGGAGAAGAGCATGGCGGCCAGGAGCAGGGCCAGGCCCGGGAGCCGTTCTTTCAGTGGTGCCCTCATGGTCAGTCCTCCGTCCTGAAGAGCCGCTGGAGAGGCAGGACCACGGCCAGGATCAGGACCGTCAGCACGAGTGCGAGGGCCGAGGCCAGGCCGACCTGCGCTTCGGTGAAGCCGAGCTGGTACACGAGCACGCCCGGGACCATCGTGGAGTAGCCCGGACCGCCCTGGGTGGACATGAAGATGATGTCGAAGCTGGCGAGGGCGGAGATGATCGTCACCGTGATGCAGACCCCGAGCTCCTGCTTGAGCCCCGGGAGGGTCACGGAGACGAGGGTCCGCACGAACCCGGCCCCGTCCAGGCGCGCGGCCTCGTAGATGGAGGCGTCGATCTTCCCGATCCCGGACAGGAGCAGGATCATGCAGAAGCCCAGGTTGATCCAGGTGCCGATGATCCCCACGGCCGGCAGGGACCAGGTGAAGTCGCCGAGCCACGCGCGGGCGAGGCCGCCGAGGCCCACCGCGGAGAGGACCTGGTTGGCGGTCCCGCTCGAGGAGAACATCCAGACCCAGGCGATCGCCGCGGCCGCGCCGGGGATGATCTGCGGCAGGAAGAGGACCGTTCGGGCCAGCGTGCCGAAGGCCTTGGCCCGGATCTCGCGCAGGAGCGCGGCCATGAGCAGGCCCCCGGCCACGGGCAGGGCGGTGAAGAAGAGGATGAGGAAGAACGCGTGCGCGATGCCGGAGAGCAGGTGCGGGTCGGTGAGGACGCGGACGTAGTTGGCGACGCCGACGAAGGTCGCCACCGTGATCCCGTTCCAGCGGTAGAACGAGTACTGGATCGCGGCCGTGAGCGGCTTGAGCACGAACACGCTGTAGAAGACGAGGGCGGGGAGGACGAACAGCCATCCGCCCCAGCGCCGGAGCGGGCGCCGCGGCCTGCGGGACGGGGCCGCGGCGGCCCCCGAGCGGGTCTCGGGGGCCGCGGTGCGGAGGGCGGTCACTTGTTCAGGTCCTGCTGGTACTGGGTCTGGACGGCCTTGAGCGCCTCGGCGGGCGAGGTCTTCCCGGCCGCGAGCAGCTGGACCTGGGCGGTCCAGACGCTGCTGGCGCCGCTGCTGGCGTTCTGGACGTACTGGACCTGCCCGTCCGCGGCGACGAGGCTGGAGAAGGCCTTCTGGATCTGGCCGGAGAGGGCGTTCTTCGTGGCGGGGACGTCCCCGGAGCCGCTCGGGGCGAAGCCGTTGTCCACGGCGATCTGGCGCGCCTCGGGCGAGGTGAGGAAGTTCAGGAAGGCCGCCGCCGCGTCCTTGTTCTTCGACTTGGCGGGGATGCCGAAGTTCGACGCCGGATCCGACATCGCGAGGACCTTGCCGCCGGCCTGGGCCGCGGGCGGGAGCACGAACCCGACGTTGTCCCCCATCTGCTTCTGGAGCGAGGAGGAGTCCCAGTTGCCCGAGGCGTAGAAGAGCGCCTCGCCGCGGGCGAAGCGCCCGAGCGCGTCGGTCGCCTGGGTGCCGTTCGTGTCCGCGTTGAAGTAGCCCTTCGCAGCCCAGTCGGCGATGGTCTGCGCGGCCGCGGTGGCCTCGGGGGTCGCGATGCTCGCCCCGGGCTGGTCGAAGATCCACGCGTTGAGCTGCTTCTGGCCCACGCTGTTGTTGAGCGCGAACTGCAGGGCGGTGGCCAGCTGGCCGGTCTGGTTCCCGGCCATGATGCCCGTGATGCCGGCGGCCTTGGCCTTCTGCAGGTCCGCCTCGAGCTCGGAGGTGGTGGCGGGCGGCTGGGAGATGCCCAGGCGGGAGAGCAGGCCCTTGCTGTAGTACAGGCCGGTCACGGTGAAGCCGGAGGCCACGGTGTACTGCGCCCCGGTGCCGCGCACGCCGTCCGGCGTCGAGGTGTACTGCGCGAGCTGGCCGCCGGGGAGCTTGTCCCAGTGGTAGGCGGACGCCCACGGCGCCAGATCGGTGAGCAGGCCGCTCTCGACGGTGTCGCCCAGCGCGCCGATGCGCGCGATGTCCGGCGGCGTCTCGGAGGAGAGCACGCGCGGGGCGTTGACCGCCTGGACGTTGTCCGGGTCGAAGCGGGTGGTGATCTTCACGTTGGGGTGCTGCTTCGTGAACGCCCCGATCAGCGCGTCGTCGATCGGCTTGAGCCCGGCCCCGTCGTAGAGCGTCAGCGTGACCGGCTGTGAGCCGAGGTCCGTGCTGGCCGTCGAGGGCACGGCGGCCGCGGCGGACGAGCTTCCCGGCGGGCTGCAGGCGGACAGGAGCGTCGCGGCGAGGGCCGCCGTGGCGGCCAGCGCGGCGGCCGCGGCACGGGTGCGGGCAGGGCGAAGACGGGTCGGGCCCATAGGTGGTTTCCTCCGCTGGCGGGATCGTGCGCTCCACCTTCGGAAGCGCTTCCGAAAGTGTTATCGGAAGCGCTTCCGAAGTCAAGGGGACGCCGGGGTAGGATCGCCGTGTGAACTCCCAGACGGCGCCGAGCCTCGCCGATGTTGCCCGCCACGCCGGGGTCTCGCTCTCCACGGCGTCGCGCGCCCTCAACGACGCCTACGGGGTCTCGGCGGTCACCCGCGCCCGGGTCCTGGAATCGGCCAGCGCCCTCGATTTCGTGGTCTCGCCCGATGCGCGGCGCCTGGCCATCGGGACCACCGGGCGGGTCGCCGTGGTGGTGCCGCACATCGAGCGCTGGTTCTTCGGCCAGATGGTCAGCGGGATCGAGCGCGTGCTCTCCGAGGCGGACTTCGACATCCTGCTCTACCACGTCGACGACGCCGAGGACCGCCGCGAGTTCCTGGCCAGGCTGCCCGCCCGCCGCAAGGTCGACGCCGTGGTCGTCGTGGCGTTCCCCGTGGGGGAGGCCGAGCGCGAGCGGCTCGAGCTCATCGGGGCCAAGATCATCGCCGCCGGCGGCCAGTCCGCGTCCTACCCGTACGTCTGCATCGACGACGTCAACGCCGGCCGGCTCGCGATGGACCACCTCACCTCCCTGGGCCACCGCAGGATCGCCATGATCGCCGGCAGCGACCCGGACCAGCCCGGATGGCCGGCCACCCCGGGCCGGTCACGGGCCTACGAGAGCGCCCTCGAAGCGTTGGGGGTCAGCCCCGACCCCGCGCTCGTCAGGGACGTCGACTGGAACCCGGTGAACGCCGCCAAGGCCATGGCGGACATCCTCGATGCGGCGGGGGAGCCGCCGACGGCGGTCTACGCCCACTCCGACGAGCTCGCCTTCGGCGTCCTGCACACGCTGCGCAACCGCGGCTACCGCGTCCCCGAGGACATCTCGGTCATCGGCATCGACAACCACCCCCTGGCGGAGCTGCTCGACCTGACCACGGTCGCGCAGGAGGTCGGCGAACAGGGCGCGGCGGCCGCCCGGCTGGTCCTGCGGGCCCTCGGACGTGAACAGGCCGAGCCCGGCGCGGGCCCCGGCGTCATCGCCCCCGTGCACCTCGTCGAGCGCGCGAGCACC
Organism: Sinomonas sp. RB5; assembly: GCF_054063535.1. Taxonomy (NCBI): domain Bacteria; kingdom Bacillati; phylum Actinomycetota; class Actinomycetes; order Micrococcales; family Micrococcaceae; genus Sinomonas; species Sinomonas sp. RB5. Next base: position 101,856 of record NZ_JBSSGJ010000006.1, on the reverse strand, counting down.
GCCCCGCCGCGCTCCTGAAACCGGCCGGGTCGCCCACCGGGTCCCGGCCGGGAGACCCCGCCGAGGGATAGAGTCCACCCATGCCCACCTCCGAGACTGCCGGCACCGCCACCCTCGAAGCCCGCCTCCCCGCCGGCCGCGTCCTGACCGCGCAGGCCTCCCTCGCGGGCTACCTCCACGACGAAGGCGAGTGGGCCGTCTACGGCGACCCGCGCGCCGTCGTGCGTCCGGAGAGCACGCAGGAGGTTGCCGAGGTGGTGCGCTGGTGCGCCGAGACCGGCACGCCGCTCGTGGCGCGCGGGGCGGGGACGGGGCTCTCGGGGGCGGCGAACGCGATCGAGGGCTGCGTGGTGGTCTCCTTCGAGCGGATGAACGCGGTGCTCGAGGTCAACGCCGCCGAGCGGTGGGCCCGGGTCCAGCCCGGCGTGGTCAACGACGACCTGCGCGCCCACGTGGCCCAGCACGGCCTCTGGTACCCGCCGGACCCGGCCTCGTCGCCGTGGTCCACGATCGGCGGCAACGTCGCCACGAACGCCGGCGGCATGTGCTGCGTCAAGTACGGCGTGACCCGGGACTACGTGCTCGAGCTCGAGGTGGTCACCGGCACGGGGGAGATCACCCGGCTCGGCACCCGGACCGCGAAGGGAGTGGCGGGCTACAACCTCGTCGGCCTCATCGTGGGCTCGGAGGGCACCCTCGCCGTGGTGACCGAGGTGGTGGTGCGGCTGCGCCCGCTGCCGCCGGCGCCGATCACGGTCGCCGGGATGTTCGACTCCCTGGTCGACGCCGGCCGGGCGGTGGCGCTCGTGGCCGAGTCCGGGATCAGCCCCTCGGCGCTCGAGCTCGTGGACCGCCACTGCCTCAAGGCGGTGGACGACTGGAAGCACATGGGCCTGTCCACCGACGCGAACGCGGTGCTGATCGGGCGCACCGACGCCCGCGGCGAGCAGGGCGAGTTCGAGGCCGCGGAGCTCGCGCGCTGCTTCGAGGAGGCCGGGGCCAGCGTCGCCGCCGTCTCGGCGGACGAGCAGGAGTCCGAGGCCCTCTACGCCGCCCGCCGCCTCGCCTACCCGGCGCTCGAGCGGCTCGGCCCGGTGCTCACCGAGGACGTCTGCGTGCCCAAGGCCAGGGTCCCCGAGGTCCTCGCCCGGATCGAGCAGATCGCCGCGGCCCACGACGTGCTGATTGCCAACATCGCCCACGCCGGGGACGGCAACCTGCACCCGCTCATCATCACCGAGCCAGGGGACGAGGCCGCCAAGGCCCGCGCGCACGCGGCGTTCACCGAGATCATCGACGCCTCCCTCGCCGCCGGCGGCACGGTGAGCGGCGAGCACGGCGTGGGCACCCTCAAGCTCGACGGGCTCGCCAAGGAGCTCCCGCCCGCGAGCCTGGCCCTGCACCACGCGGTCAAGCACGCCCTGGACCCGCACGGCATCCTCAACCCCGGCCGCGCCATTCCGCCGCTGCCGTAGGGGGGGCAGGGGACAGAGGCGCACGACGGCGGCCGCGCACCCCGGGCGCGCCGCTCGCCCGCCGCCCGGGGCCACCGCTGTGCAAGGCTTTCCTGAGTTTCCCCCAAGATCGCCCTGCCCGGCCCCTACCCGTCCGTAACGTGGTGTGCGGAGCTGGCCGCCGGCCAGAGTCAACGCACCCGCGGCAGGCCCGGACCCCCTGCCGCGCACCACGCACAAAGGGGGCGGTCCACATCAGGAAGCTACTCTCCGCCGCCGGAACGGCGCTGCTCGTCGCGGCAGCGCTCGCCACCGGCACCACCGCCGCGACCGCGGCACCGCCGGCCGCCAAGGCAGCCAGCCACTCGGTCAAGGTCTGCGCCGACGCCAAGCCCGGCGAGGCCGCCTGCGCCGCCCGCGCGGCCACCGACCCTGCCGGCAGGCGCATCACCAGCAACGCCCTGCCGCCCGCGAGCGCCCTCACGCCCGCGCAGCTGCGCTCGGCCTACAACCTCACCGGCACCGCCTCGGGCGGGCGGACGGTGGCGATCGTCGACGCCTACGGCTACCCGAACCTCGAGCGCGACCTCGCCGCGTACCGGAAGCAGTTCGGCCTGCCGGCGTGCACCTCCGCCAGCGGCTGCCTCAAGGTCCTGAACCAGACCGGCGGCACCAAGCTGCCCAAGTTCGACCTCGGCTGGGCGCAGGAGCAGGCCCTCGACGTCGACGCCGTCTCCGCCGCGTGCCCGGACTGCAAGATCGTGGTCCTGCAGGCCAGCACCGCCTCCTTCACCAACCTCGGCACCGCAGTCCAGACCGCGGCCAAGCTGCCCGGCGTCGTCGCCATCTCCAACAGCTACGGCGGCTCGGACGCCTCCGACGCCACGTACGGGAAGTACTACAACTTCCCGGGCATCGCGGTCACGGCCAGCGCCGGCGACAACGGCTACCAGGGCGCCTCCTACCCGGCGGCCTCCTCCTACGTCACCGCGGTGGGCGGGACCAGCCTCAACCAGGCGTCGAACACCCGCGGCTGGACCGAGTCCGTCTGGTCCGGCACCGGCTCCGGCTGCTCGGCCTACAACGCCCCGCTCGCCGCCGCGGCCGGCTCGAACACCGGCTGCGCGAACCGGGCGATGAACGACGTCGCCGCCGCCTCCGACCCCTCCAACGGCGGCCTCGCGGTCTACTACCCGACCTCGAGCACGAGCTCCACGTGGGGCCAGTTCGGCGGCACGAGCGAGGCATCGCCCATCATCGCCTCCGTCTACGCCCTCTCGGGCAACACCGGCTCGAAGGCCACCGGCACGTACGCCAACAGCATCCCGTACGCCCACACCGGAGCGCTGTACGACGTCGCCTCCGGCTCCAACGGCACCTGCACCACCACCCAGTGGTGCACCGCCCGCACCGGCTGGGACGGCCCCACCGGCCTCGGCACCCCGAACGGCACCGGCGGCTTCTGACCGCTGCGGCCTTCCGTGCCACAGGCTCCGACGGCCCGGGCCCGCGTTTCTCATTGGGGGGACGCGGGACCGGGCCGCCGGCGTTGCTGGTGTGCCCCGTGGATCGTGGGCCCTGTTGCTGGTGTGCCCTGGGCGCCGTCTGTTGCTGTTGCGTTATCGGTGTTTGCTCGGGGCAACCTGTGCGTTCCACCATGGGTCGGTGGGGAATCTGGGACCCCGCGGCACAGGGGCGGACGTGGGGAACGCGTCCGGCTGTGGCGAAGAGCGGAAGGCACCCTCATGCACCCCCAGAGCTCATCCTCCCCAGCGGGAACGATCATGGTCCTCGGCGGCGACGGCTACCTCGGCTGGACGCTCGGACTGGCACTGGCCAGCCGCACCGGCCGACAGGTGGTCCTCGTGGACAACCTCATCAAACGCCGATGGGAGAAGGAGGCCGGGGCGAAGGTCCTCGTACCCCTCAAGACGCCCAGGGCGCGCATCGCCGAGTACGAGAGGCTCTACGGCGGCCAGAACCTCTCCTTTGAGAAGGTCGAGCTCCTGGACCCCGGCGCCGTGGAGCGGGTCATCGCGAAGTACCGGCCCGCCGTCGTCATCAACGCTGCCCAGCAGCCCTCGGCGCCGTTCTCGATGAGCAGTGCCAAGAACGCCGCCGCCACGTTCTCGAACAACATCGTGGGCCACCTCAACGTCCTCTGGGCCATCGCCGGTCTGAGCAAGGCGACCACCTACATCAAGCTCGGGTCGGCTGGGTGCTACATGGGCACCGACACCGACTGGATCCCGCTGGAGAAGAAGGACTTCACCTTCGAGGACCACGGGGCACAGCACCAGGTCCTGCAGGGCTTCCTGCCCATGCAGGCCACCGACTTCTACCACCAGTCCAAGATCACCGACCTGCTGATCGACGACCTCTGCTCGAAGATCTGGGGCCTGAAGGTCATCACCGTGCAGCAGGCCACCATCTTCGGGGCGACCATCCCGGAGAACCACCCCGAGGAGTGCGCCGGCCTCGCGGCCCGGTTCAACTACGACTCGGTCTTCGGCACCGTCTTCAACCGCTTCGTGTGCCAGATGGTGATCGGCCACCCCCTCACCGTCTACGGGGACGGGAGCCAGAAGACGGGCCTGATCAGCCTCGAGGACACGGTCGAGAACTTCCTGGAATTCACCGACCTCGACGTCGCCCCGGGCGAGCACCAGGTCCTGCACAACTACACACACCGGCTGAGCATCAGCGAGATCGCCCAGCGCCTCGCGGCCATCGACCCGTCCACCCAGATCAGGCACCTCGCCAACCCGCGCCAGGAGCCGGTCGGCCGGCTGGACCCCCACGTCGAGGTGCACGCGGCGATCGCCGCCCGGCACGCCGACAAGGAGGCCCGGCTCCAGGCGGACATGGCCGCGATGCTGGAGTTCACGTACCGCTACCGGGACAACATCGACCCCTCGATCATCCTGCCCACCGTGGACTGGTCGGTGGAGGAGACCGAGGCGCCCGCCCCGGTGCGGCGGGACCCCGGCGCCGTCCTCCCGGCCCCGGCCTTCTACCGGGAGGTCGCGGAGGGCTAGCTCGGAGGGGGACTAGCTCCGGACGGGCTGTCTCCGGACTGGACTCGCTCCGTACCGGATCAGTTCCGGGCGTGGTCCAGGAACTCGCGGGTGTGCCGGGCGAGGACCTCGGCCTCCTCGAGCGTGGACTCGTGGATGAAGGACATCCGCGCCACGTCCTCGACGACTTTGATGTAGACGTTGCGCTCCATGAGGAACGCGGACAGGGCCTCCGGGTCCTCGGTGCGCATCGAGACGATGTTGCTCTGGCGCGTGCCGTGGTCGATGAAGTCGATGCCGTGCTCGCGCAGGATCCCCTTGATCCCCTGCAGCAGGGCGAGGTTCTTCTCCTGCACAGCGTCCATGCCGAGGACGTTGAGCTCCCGCAGCGACGCGTGCAGCGCCGCGAGTCCGGCGACGTTCTGGGTGCCGTCCTGGAAGCGCGCGGCGGTGTCCTTGAGGACGTAGGACTCCTCGTCGAACCGCTCCATGCTGCGGATGCCCACCCGACTGTGGCGCAGGGAGGGCATGAGCCCGCGCCGCACGTACATGAACCCGATGCCCATGCCGGCGCGCAGGTACTTCTGGCCGCCGCACACGAGGATGTCCACGGGCGTCTCGGCCAGGTCGAAGGAGCGCGCGCCGATGTGCTGGACGGCGTCGATCACGAGGAAGATGCCCCGCTCGCGGCACACGCGCGAGAGGAGGGCCAGATCCGGCATGAACCCGTCGTAGCGCTGGGCCGAGGACATGCTGATGGCGCGGGTCCTGGGGCTGACGGCCTCGAGCAGCCGGTGGAAGGCGGCCTCGTTGTCGCGGCCCGTGATGACCCTGACCGTCACGCCGTCGTGCCGCTTGCGCAGCCACGGCAGCAGGTTGGCCGGGTACTCGTTGCCGAGCACGAGCACCTCGTCGCCCGGATCGAGGGGCAGCACCTCGCTGGCGATGATGATGCCCTCGGTCGTGTTCTTCAGGTAGGTGATCTCCGCCGGCGCGCAGTGGAGCAGCCGCGCGGCCTCCTCGGCCATCTCGTCGGCCAGCCGGTCGTAGCGGTAGAGCACCTCGGGCGGGCCGTACTGGTAGAAGTCGGCCATGAAGTCCCGGGCGGCCTCGTAGGCAGTCCGGCTCATCGGCGCAACGGTCGCGTAGCTGAAGAAGGTCTTCTCGGCGATGGGCTTCATGGTGCTGCGCAGCCTACTGGATGGGTGCCCTCGCCGGGGAGAGGCTGCGGTCTGGCGTCCACCGGCCGCCGCGGGCGCGCTGACCTGCCACGGCGAGGTTTCCTTCAGCTACTGCCCAGTTGCCCTACTGCCGGGCGCCCGGGGCACCTACCCTCGAAGCAAGGGCTGGCCGTCGCCAGCGATTAAGCAGATGCGGCAGGCACGTTGTCCGCCTGCGGCGTCCGGACGCCAGGAGGAGCCCCCATGATCAGGAAGCTACTGTCCGCCGCCGGGGCGGGACTGCTCGTGGCGGCAGCCCTCACCGCCGGAGTCCCCGCAGCCAGCGCGGCGCCGCCGGCGGGCGCCTCGGCCGCCCCCCTCGTGGTGCGGGCCGCCGATCCGTCCATCCAGATCTGCCCGCCCCCGGGGCCCGGGCAGGTGGCCTGCGCCGCCCGCCAGGCGATCGACGCCGTCGGCCGGGCCGCGGGCGGCGCGGCGGCCCCGCCCGCCGGAGCCCTCACGCCCGCCCAGCTGCGCTCGGCCTACAACCTCAAGGGCACCGCCTCGGGCGGGCGCACCGTGGCGATCGTCGACGCCTACGGCTACCCGAACCTCGAGCGGGACCTCGCCGCCTACCGCAAGCAGTTCGGCCTGCCTCCCTGCACCACGGCGAGCGGCTGCCTCACGATCGTCAACGAGAACGGCGGGAAGGCCCTGCCCCGGTTCGACCTCGGCTGGGCGCAGGAGCAGGCCCTCGATGTGGACGCCGTCTCCGCCGCCTGCCCGGACTGCAGGATCGTGGTCCTGCAGGCCAGCACCACGGAGATCACGAGCGTGGGCACCGCCGTCCAGACCGCGGCTAAGATGCACGGCGTCGTGGCCATCTCCAACAGCTACGGCGGCGCCGACGCTTCCGATGACGCCTACGGGAAGTACTACAACGTGCCCGGCATCGCCGTGACGGCCAGCGCCGGGGACTCCGGCTACCAGGGCGGGTCCTACCCCGCGACGTCCTCCTACGTCACCGCGGTGGGCGGCACGAGCCTGACGCCGGCGCCAGGGACCAAGCGCGGCTGGGCCGAGAGCGTCTGGGCCGGCACCGGCTCGGGCTGCTCCGCGTTCAACGATCCCCTGGGCGCGGCCGACGAGTACGGCACCGGGTGCGACAACCGGGCGATGAACGACGTCTCCGCGGCCTCCGATCCGGCCCATGGCGGCCTTGCGGTCCACTATCCGACCTCGGCCGCGAGCGCCAGCTGGGGCCAGTTCGGTGGCACGAGCGAGGCCTCCCCGATCATCGCCTCGGTCTACGCCCTCGCCGGCCACACGGGTTCCAAGGGGAAGGACACGTACGCGAACAGCATCCCGTACGAGCACTCGGAGGCGCTGTTCGACGTGCAGTCCGGCTCCAACGGCACCTGCACCCCCGCGCTCTGGTGCACCGCCGGCCCGGGCTGGGACGGCCCCACCGGGCTCGGCACGCCCAACGGCACCAGGGGGTTCTGACCGGGAGGACCAAAGCCTCACGCGGTAGCAGGGCTCCCAGGAGGATCATGGGCACCACAGGCCCGGGACCCTCCCGGGCAGGCCCCGAGGGGTCACGATGCGCCGCTTCCCAGCCGTCCTCGCGATGTTCGCGCTGCTGGTCCTCACCGGCTGGACGGCCGGGGGCGGCCCGCTGCCCGTCCTCGTCCCGGCCGCCCTCAACGCGATCGACGCGCACTACGAGCAGCTCGGCGGCGCGGCCTCCTTCCTCGGCGCGCCCCTGGGCTCCGAGTACCCCGTGGCCGGCGGCGCGGGCCGGGACTACCAGGGCGGGAGCATCTACTGGAGCGCGGCCACCGGCGCCTGGGAGGTCCACGGCGGCATCCGCACCGAGTACCTCGGCCGCGGCGGCCCGGGCGGCTTCCTCGGCTTCCCGCGCACCGACGAGACCACCACCCCGGGCGCGGGCGGGCGCTACAACGACTTCACGGGCGGCTCGGTGTACTGGAGCACGGCCACCGGGGCGCACGAGGTCCACGGCGGGATCCGCGCCGAGTACCTCGGCCGCGGCGGTCCGGCCGGCTTCCTCGGCTTCCCGATCCGGGACGAGAGCCCCACCCAGGCGCCGACGGGACGGTACAGCGAGTTCACGGGCGGCTCGGTGTACTGGAGCCCGGGCACCGGGGCGCACGAGGTCCACGGCGCCATCCTGGCCAGGTACATCGGGCTCGGCGGGACGGCCAGCGTCCTCGGCTTCCCGGTGACGGACGAGACCGCGGCGCCGGACGGCGTGGGCCGCTACAACCACTTCAGCGGCGCGAACGGCTCCTCGATCTACTGGGACCCGTTCTGGGGCGCCCACGAGGTCCGCGGCGGGATCCGGTCCCAGTGGGCCTCGCTCGGCTGGGAGCACGGCCGGCTCGGGTATCCGATCAGCGGCGAGTACAGCATCACGGGCGGGCGCCGCAGCGACTTCCAGCACGGCGCGATCCTGTGGAACTCGGCCACCTCCACCACGCAGGTCATCTACACGGCCCTCCCGGCCTCGCTGAACGGCGTGGACCTCGGGCGCATCCCGACCAGCCGGAGGGTCGTCGCGCTGACCTTCGACGCCGGCGCCAACAATGCCGCCGTCCGCTCCATCCTGAACACCCTCGCGGCCAACGGCGTGCCGGCCACGTTCTTCCTCACGGGGGCCTGGGCGAACCTGTTCCGTGCCGACGTGGCCGCGATCGTCGCCGGCGGCCACACGGTGGGCAACCACTCCATGACGCACCCGTACTTCACCACGCTCACGGACGCCCAGATTGCCGCCCAGGTGGGCAATGCGCAGGCCGCGATCCTCGGCGCCGGCGCCGACCCGCGTCCCTTCTTCCGCTTCCCCTACGGCGACCGCGACGCCCGCACCATCGCGGACGTCAACGCCGCCGGGTACGCCGCCATCCGCTGGACCGTGGACACCCTCGGCTGGGAGGGCACCGTGGGCGGGACCCGAGGGCCGGACTTCGTCCTCCAGCGCGTCATGGCCGCGGCCCAGCCGGGCGAGATCGTGCTCATGCACCTCGGCTCGAACCCGGACGACGGCTCGACCCTCGACGCGGCCGCCCTCCCCGCCGTCATCGCGCAGCTGCGCGCCGCGGGCTACGGGTTCGTGACGCTCGACGCCGCGCTCGGCTAGCGCCTCGCGGGCCAGGGCGTGGTGGCGTCAGCGCCGGCTCAGGTCGGCCTGGTCACACGGGGTACCGCAGCAGGTGCCAGTAGGGCGAGCCCGGAGTGACGTACGCCCATTGGTACTCGTCGACCCCGATGCTCGGCAGCCACAGCCAGTTGCCCACCACCACGAGGCCCGGGCACGAGTAGCCGCAGGCGGGCGGAGGTGGCGGGGCCGCGGCAGCTTCCACTGCCGGGGCAATCAGGAGCAGGGCGGCCGCGACAGCCACGGCCCCCGCGAGCTTCTTCATCGTCATGGTCGATCCCGTCGAGACCCCGAGACCAGGAGACAGGTTCCCTCAGTCCAGCCATTGTCCCCAGCGCCCCTCGCCGCGGTCAACGGACGGCGGCCCGAAGGAAGTAGCGGACCGTGGTCTATCTGCCGGCCAGGTCGTCGGCCACCCGTCGAAGGTCTTCCATCCAGCCCTTCGAGCGGTTCGGCTCCCGTGCGGCCCCTTCGAAGTTCTGCAGCGCCTGGGCGAGGCTGTCCAGCGCGGCGGAGATGTTGGCCTTGACCGCGCCGTAGCCCTCGTTGGAGCGGGGATCGGAGGACGCGGCCACGAGCAGGTCCGCTCCGGCGCGAACGACCAGGGACGCCTCGAGTTCGTTCATGTGCAGGATTCCTCAGGGAAGCTGGGGCCGAGGTTCGCGGTCGTTCTGCAGGGCGACCGCGCACGTGAAGCCCGCGAGGTCCTGCCAGTGCAGCGGAATGGGCTCGCTCGGCGTTGCGCCGACAGACGAGAGCCAGGCCATGAGGTCGGCCCGGTCGTCGAACGTCAGGTGCGTCCCATCGATGAGGGCGCCAGCCATGAGCTCCTCGATGTCCTCGGGACGGGAGATCACCGCCTCCCACCACCCGTTCTCGGTCCAGCCGCCGAGGCGACGGACCGCAAGGGATAGCTTCGATCCGGTCAGGAGGCCGGAGGCGGCGTCCGAAATCATGGTGCGGTACATTCGGCGATCGTGGTCTTCCATGGCATCCCGTCGGGTGGTGTCGAAGAGGATGCAGCCGAGGCCGGTGACGTCATACTCTCGTGGAGTCGAGGAGGTCGCGGGGCAAGCCAGACGCCGCGGACGGCCGATGGCCGTAGCAGCCAAGTATACGCGGCCAACGACTGGCCGATCGTCTTTGCGGACGTTCCGGCGCGCACGGTGGTCACCGACGGCAAGGACCTCGACCAGTACGGGTACGCCGGGCCGCCCCTCGCAGGCCTCCGGGACAGCGTGGCGGGGGACACCCTGACCTCCTGACGGGCGGGGACGCGTGCCAGGAGCCCTCACGCCACCTCGTACACGCGCCCGAGCGCCGGCAGGTGCATGAGCACCCGCACCACGGGCCGGCCGGTCGCGGCCTCGACCGCGCGCCGGTAGGCGTCCATCTGCCCGAGGTAGTGGGCCCGGATGTGCCCTGCCGGGTCGTGGCCCGGGTACGTCTTGTGGTCCACGAGCACGAACCCGTCCGGGCCCTCGAGCAGCAGGTCGATCCAGCCCTCCATCGTCTGCCCGTCCGGGCGCCACCCGATGGCCGCCTCCCGGTGGCGCACCCAGCCGGGGAACTCGGCATCGAGCCACGCCTCGAAGCGCTCTCCCGCGGTGGTGAGGAGCGAGGCGTCGATGGTCCGCGCCACGCCCCACCGTTCCACGAGGCGCCCGGCGAGCCGCGCCCGGCCGGCGGGGTCGAGGGCGCGGAATTCGGTGCCGAGGTACGCGTGCACCGCGCTGCCCACGGCGCCCCACTCCTCGGAGCCGTGCGTGGCCAGGGGCGCGCCGAGCAGCGCGGCCTCGCGGATCTCTGCCTCCAGGCCCTCCGCGGACACCTCGCTGGCCTTCAGCCGTGCCGGGCGGCGGACCGCGCCGGCCCCCGCCGCGGGCGGGTCGACGAACCGAGGCAACCACCCGCCGTCGTCCGCCACGTCCTCCGCCGGCTGCAGGCACGCGAGCCGCGCCGGGATCTGGGTGTCGCGGCAGACGGTCACCGCCCCGGCTGCGGGCTCCTCGCCTGCCTTCCACGCCACGAGGGACTCGATCCCGAGGTCGTTGAGCATGCTGGGGGAGCCGTTCTTCGCCGTGAGCACGGTGGTGTGCGCGGAGCGGGTCATGCCCACGTACATGAGCCGGGCCTGGTTGCGCTGCTCGCGGGCGAGGAACCGCGCGGCGGCCTCGGACTGCTGGGCCCGCTGGTCCAGGGCCGACCCGCCGTACGGGAACGGGCTCGGCCACAGCCGGATCCACCGCCCTGCGAGGGGATCGGCGAGGTCGAGCTCCCGGGTCTGCTCGACGCCGGTCCCGAACGGGCGCGCCTTCGTCTCCTTGTCCAGGCTCTCCATGACCACCACGGGCCACTCGAGCCCCTTGGCGCGGTGGTAGGTGAGCACGTTGACCACGTCCGGGCCCGAATTCTCCGCGGACTCGTGCTCGTCCGAGGCGAAGTACTCGAGGAACCCGCGCAGCGTGGCCGGCTCCCGGAGCGCCCGGCACCGCTCGTAGTACAGCTCGACCGCGCCGCGGAAGGCGTCTAGGTTCCGCAGCCGCCGCTCGGGGGCGGACCATCCCGCGATCAGCTGCGGCAGGCCCAGCACGCCCGTTACGGCCTCGAGCACCTCGGTGGGGGTGGCCGCGACGGCCTGCTCGCGCAGCGCATCGAGGGCGGCGACCACGGGCACGGCCCGCCACGCGTCGTGCACGAGCCGGGGCCCGGCGACCACCTCGCCCGCCTCGTTGCGCACCTGCTCGCGGGGCACGACGGCGCCGAGCAGCTCCCGCTGCCACGTCAGGTGGGAGGGGTGCTCGGGGTGCAGGGCCACGAGCTCGGCGAGGGCCACGGTGTCGTACCGGTCGGCGACATAGGCCATCCCGGCCCGGGCCAGCTGCACCTCGCGGGCGCCGCCGAGGGCGCGCGGGTCCAGGCTGGCCCGCAGCCCCAGGGCGTCGAGCGCCGCCGCGACCGCCCGGACCTCGGCGTTGGTGCGCGTCAGGACGGCCACGTCGCAGGGCCGCAGGCCGGGGCGCCGCCCGAGGAGGTCCTTCACCCCGGCCGCGGTGGCGCGGAGCCGGTCCTCGGCGCGGCCCGCGGGCCGGGACCAGGCCTCGACGCTCCCCGGGTCCTCGCCGAGGGCGGCGGCGCGCGCCGGCGGCAGCTCGAGGTGGACGGACTCGGCCGTCATGCCGTGGTCCGCGAAGACCCGCTCGAACACGGCATTGGAGAGGTCCACCACCGTCTGGCGCGATCGCCACGTGTGCGAGAGCTGCTCGCGCCGCTCCGCCGGGACCCGCGCCATCACGGCCTCCATGAGCTCCGGGTCGGTGCCGCGGAACTCGTAGATGGCCTGCTTCGGATCCCCCACCCACACGGAGCGCCGCACGAGGGCGCCCAGCTCGAGGAAGAGGGCCAGCTGCAGCGGGCTCGTGTCCTGGAACTCGTCCACCACGAGCACGTCGACGCGGGCGCGGAAGGATTCCCGGAAGGCGCGGTTGTGCCGGGCCAGGTCCAGGACCCTGGCCTCCTGGTCCACGAAGTCCATGAGGGCGTTGTCCCGCTTGAACTGCTCGTAGGCCTCGAGGGACTTCGCGGCACAGCGGAACAGCCCGCGGACGTAGCCCTCGAGGTCGGCGTGGAGGGCCGGGTTGGAGAGCAGCTCGGCGCCGATCCGGTCGCGCAGGGGCCCGAAAATCTTCTTCAGCGGCGCCGGGGCGCCCGAGCCGAGGAAGCCGCGCCACACCTCCCACGGGGTCGTCTCGACGCTCTGGGCCCGGGCGATCCGGTCGAGGACTTTGGGGTGGTTCTCGAGGAAGGACTTCGTGGTGAGGTTCGCGGCGGTGCCGTCCTCGTGCACGCCGCGGGCCACGGTCCTGTCCAGCTCGGCCCGCAGCCCGTGCAGCTCGCGGAACCACTCGGGGCGGCGGTCCTCGCCGGGCGGGTCGAGGAAGCCCCGGAACCCGGCCCACGAGGGCTCCGCGCAGGCCAGCACCGCGTTGGCGTCGAGCCGGTTGGCGCGGGCCAGGTTCACGATCCGCTGGAGCGTCTCTTCCCACGACTCGACCCCGTACCCCTGCGCGAGGTCGGGGTGGGTGCCCAGGCGCACGGCGATCGGGGCGAGGACCTCGGCGTGCTCGGCGCGGATCTCGTCCGTGGCCAGCCGGAACATGGCCGCGAGCTGGTCCTCGCCGATCACCTCGAGCGCGGGGGAGAGGCCGGCGTCGATCGCGTACTCAGCGAGCAGCTGCCCGCAGACGCTGTTGACCGTGCCGATGAGGCTCGCCCCGAGCTGCTGGGACGCCGCCGCGAGGGCCGGTGCCGGCGCCCTGCCGCCGGCGTCGAGGAGCCGGGCCGCGATCCGCTCCTGCAGCTCCCCGGCGGCCTTCTTGGTGAAGGTCGTGGCCATGATCTTCTCCGCCGGGGTCCCGGCGGTGATCTCCTGGACGATCTTCTCGGTGAGCGTGTATGTCTTCCCGGTCCCTGCGCTGGCCGAGACCATCGTGACGTTCTCCAGCAGCTGCGCGCTCACGAGTAGTCCCCCCTCAGCCCGCAGAGGGCCCCGAAATGGCAGAACCGGCAGCCCGGTTCCACGTACAGGCGGCCCACCGCAGTCTCGGCGTCCTTGACGGTGGTCGGCTCGCCGCCCTCGGCGGCGGCCGCCTCGGCCTGCGCGGCGGCGAACGCGTCCTCCACGGGCTTGGTCGCGGTGACCCGGCCGGCGAGGACCTGCTCCACCGTGAACTCGGCCGACCGCACCGCCCTGCCCCACAGCTGGGCCGGGTCCTCGTCCCGCGGGATGGCCGGCCCGAAGTGCCCGTGCGCCGAGGCGAACGCGTGCTGCTTGAGGAGGAAGTACGCGGTCGGGTCGTCCGGCGGCGCCTCGCCCTCGTGCAGCGCCCACTGGTACAGAGCCAGCTGCAGGGCGGTGCCCTCCTTGATCTTCTGGCGCAGGTGCTTGGCGGAGTTGTACCACTTGAGGTCCACCACCACGGTGCGGCCCTGCTCGTCGATCCCCACGGCGTCCGCGCTGCCGCGGACCGGGACGGTGAGGACGCCGTCCGGGGTGACGAGCTGCAGATCCTTGGAGATCGGCTTCTCGACTTCCTGCAGCGCCACGCCGCCCTTCTCGAGCCCGCGGAAGAACTCCCGGGCGGCGACCGTGACCGCGTCCACAACGGTGAGCCGGCGCGCCTTCTGCCCCGGCAGGAGCAGCTCGGAGGCGAGCTGGGGGAGGAGCTCGCCGATGACCTCGGCGATCTCCTCGTCCTCGGGCACGGCCCGGTGCGCCGCGCGGATCCGCCCGTGCAGCACCTCGATGACCCGATGCGCGAACGAGCCGATCATGCGGCTGCCCTCGGGGATGTCCGCGGCGTCCGGCACCCGCAGGGCGCCCTTGCGCTCGAGCGCCCACCGCATCGAGCAGCCCAGCAGCACGTCGAGCTGCGAGTAGGACATGGTCTCCGGCGCGAGCGCCGCGTTGGCCCCGACCTCCTGGACCGGATCGGGTGCCGCCGGCCGGTGCGCCGTCGCGCGGGCGAGCGTCGCCGTCCGGCCCGCGAGGCTCCACGCCCCCTGCCCGTCGGTCAGGTCCGCCGGCGCGCGGGTCGCCCGCCTGATCCGGTCGCCGAGCCCTTGGTCCGGTGCGGCCGGGGGCCCGTAGCGCTCCACGAGGGCTTCGAGCAGGGGGTTCGGGACCACGCGCTCGCCGTTGCGCTGCGCGAGGTGCACGAGCACGAGCCGCCGGCACCGGGCTGCGGCGGCCAGGGTCTCGCGCACCGCCAGCGCCGTGAGGTCCTGCGGGGTGGGGAGCTCGACGCCCACCCGGGCGAGGGAGGCGGCGTCGTGCGGGTCCCAGCGCCGCACCGTGGGCGCGGCCGCCGACTGGAACCCCCACCAGAGCGCGTCCTCCACGTCCTCGCCGAGCTCCACGAGGTGGTTCAGGCGCAGCCAGGGCGCGGCCTCGGCGGGGCCGAGCGGCTCGGCGCCGGCCGTGACCACGGAGGCGATGATGCGCCGGAGGTCCTTGCGGCCCACGTGCCGCAGCGGGGCGACGAGCGCCAGGACCCGGCGCAGCTGCGCGGCCGTGGTCTGCAGCCGCGGCACGACGGCGGCCCTCGCCGTGAGCGCCGAGGCGAACCAGGCCGCCGCGTCGACGAGCTGCGCCCCGCTCGGCAGGCGGTGCTCCACATCGGGGAGCAGGCCCGTGCTGAACAGCCTGTCCAGGGTCGCGGCGAGTTCGGGACCGAGCGTCTCGTCCTCGCCGATCGCCCGGATCGCCGCGTCCCACACGGGACCCCGCGTCCCGGGCTCGCGGCTGAGCGCGCGCAGCAGGTGCCGGGCCGCGCGGCGCCTGACCGGCGAGTCCTCGAGCGTGAGGAACTCCGCGAGCAGGTGCACGTTGACCGGCTCCCACACGAGCTCGAAGAAGAGGGGGATGAGCTGGTCCTGGGCGCGCCAGGCCGAGCGGGCGCCCACGCCGAGCCGCGGCCGGCCGTGCAGGGCCAGGTACTGGTCCAGGACCGCTGTGGGGTCCGAGCACACCACGGCCGTGCTCGTGCCGGTGCCGGCGGCGAGCCAGCGCGCGGCATGCTCGGCGGCCTCCCACTCGGTCTCGGCGGCCAGGACCGTCAGCTCGGGCGCGCCCGCGGGCTCGGGGGCCTCGCTGATCCTGACCCCGCGCCGGCGCAGTGCCCCGATGATCCTGCGCCACACGGCCGGGAAGGTGCCCTCGGGGTGCTGAAGGACCAGCTCGTCGATGCCGAGCGGCAGGGCGCTGCCCTCGAGCTCGGCGAGCAGCTCCACGACGTCGTCCGCGAGCGATGGCGCGAGCGGTCCGTTCCCAGCCCGCTCGCCCCCCGCGGTCTGCCGGCCGAGGCCCTCCGCCGCGGCGAGGGTCTGCAGCAGGGGAGAGGCCTCGCCGTCGAGCGCGCCGTCCCAGCCGTTGGCCACCGCATCGTCGCGTGCGGCGAGGAGCTCCTGGGCCGTGGACCAGGGATCGGCGGCGAGCGAGCGGTGGAACCAGGCCTCCGGCGCGTCCAGGTGCTCGAGCCGGCGCAGGTACTGGCTCACGCGCTCGGCGTTGGGCACCTCGGGGCGGGTGAGCCCGAGGCGCGTCTGCAGGAGTCCGATGAGGTTCTTGCGGCCCACCCGCACGCGGTTCAGCCCCGGGCTCGCGTACGCCCACGGCGCGCGATCGAGGAACCACCCGAACTCGACGATCATCCACTCACCCTAGCCAACCCGTCCGACAGAACGGGCGCGCCCCAGCCTAGGGCCACACGGCGCGGGCCCTCGCCGTGGGGCCAGAGGGACCTACTCCCCGCCGCAGCGCGCGCCTACGCTGGCTCCAGACGCACCGGGAGCCGGCGCTCTGGCCGGAGGAGCAGCCGTGACGCGCACAGGGATCGAACGCATCAGCAGCAATGACCTCACCGTGCTCGCCACCGACCGGGGGCCCGCTCCCATGCACATCGCCGCCGTCCTCGAGTTCGAGGCCGGAGCGGTGCCTGCCTTCGCCGAAGTCGCTGCCGTCCTCGAGCAGCGGATCCCGAGGATCCCCCGCCTGCGCCGCCGGCTGATGCGGACCCCGCCGGGCGCCGGACGGCCCGTGTGGGTCGACGACCCGACGTTCCGCCTCGACCGCCATCTCTCCGAGACCGAGGTTGCCGGCGGGCAGGAGGGCATCCTCCGCACCGCAGCCCATCTGGCCTGCCGCCGCCTCCAGAAGGACCGGCCGCCCTGGGCCGCGCACTGGGTCCACGGGGGCCCACGCGAGCCGGCGGCACTCGTGTTCGTGGCCCACCACGTCCTCGCGGACGGGCTCGGCGGCCTTGCAGTCCTCGCGTCCCTCGGTGACACCGCTCCCGCGCAGCGCGCGCCCGCCCAGCCCGCGCCCCAGCCGCCCCCTGCTGCCGGTACCGCAGGTCCTGCCGCCTTCCCGCAGCCGCAGCCGCGCCCGAGGGACCTCTTCGTGGACGCCTGGGCCGAGCGGCTCTCCGCCCTCGCCAGAGTGCCGCGGGCGCTGCCGGCGGCGGTTGCCGGCCTGCGCGAGCTCGGCCTGATCGGAGGCGGGCGCCGGCATGCGGCGCAGAGAGGCCAGCGGCCGGGCCCGCGGAGCGCCCGAGCGCGGGTCCGAGCCGCCCGCACGTCCTACAACCGGCCCACCGGGAGCCGGCGCAGCATCACTGCCCTGACCGTCCCGCTCAGCGACGTCCTCGACGCTGCCCATGCCCGGCACTGCACCCTCAACGACCTGGTCCTCGTGGCGGTGGCAGGAGCCCTGGGGACCGCCCTGCGGGCGCGCGGCGAGTCCCCGGGGTCGTTCGTGGTCTCGGTCCCGATCTCGTCCCGCCGCGGAACCGAGGCCGCGACGCTCGGCAACGCCAACGGCGTCGTCCCCATCGAGGTCCCCAGCGTCCCCGACCCCGCCGTGCGCCTCGCCCGCGTCATGGAGCAGACCGCGGCACGCCGGGGCGCGCGGCGCGGCACGTCCGCCGGGCCGCTCGGGGTCGCCTTCCGCACGCTGGCCCGCGCCGGGGTCTTCCAGCGCTTCATCGACCACCAGCGGCTCGTGAACACGTTCCTCTCGAACATGCGGGGGCCCGCGGAGCCGCTCATGCTCGCCGGGCACCGCGTCACGCGGATCATCCCGGCGAGCATGACGCCCGGCAACGTGGGAGTGTGCTTCACCGTGCTCTCCTACGCGGGCCAGCTTGTCGTCACCGTGCTCGCCGATCCGGGCGTGGTTCCCGAGCAGGACGAACTCACCAGCCTGCTCTCTGGAGAACTCGCGCGCCTCACGGGGTAGCGTGGGCCCATGGAACGTCTCACCTCAGCTGACGGAACCACCATCGCCTACGACCACCTCGGCACCGGTGCCCCGCTCATCCTCGTCTCGGGGGCCAGCGTGGACCGCCGCGGCGACGCCCACCTCGCGGACGCCCTGGCCGAGAGCTTCACGGTCTACAACTATGACCGCCGCGGCCGCGGCGACAGCACGGACACCCTGCCGTTCGCGCCCGAGCGGGAGATCGAGGACATCGGCGCGCTCCTCGACCGTGCGGCGCACGACGCCGGGTCGGCGGCCGCCGTGGTCGGCCTCTCCTCGGGTGCCGCCCTGGCCGCCCGGGCCGCCGCCGCGCTGCCGGTGCGCGCGCTCGTGATGTGGGAGCCGCCGTTCATGACCGACGACGCCGGCCGCGCCCGCGCCCGGGAGTACACCGCCACGCTCGACGCGAGGCTCGAGGCCGGGGACCACGACGGCGCCCTCACCACCTTCCTGCGCTACGTGGGCCTGCCCGACGCCGCCATCGACAGCACCCGCCAGTCGCCCACCTGGGCCACCGCCGTGCGCCTTGCCCCGACCCTCGCGTACGACAACGCCGCGATGGGCCGCAACGGCGAGGTCCCCCGGGAGGTGTTCGGCCGCATCACCGCCCCGACCCTGGTGCTCTCCGGCGGCGCGAGCCCGGCCTTCATGCCGGCAGCCGCGCAGGAGGCCGCCGCCGCGATCCCCGGGGCCCGCACGGGCGTGCTCGAGGGGCAGACGCACAACGTCGACGCGGCCGTCTTCGCCGCGGCGGTGAAGGAGTTCCTCGCAGCCCAGCAGCCGGCGTGACCGCGGCCGCCGACTTCACCGCGGCGCTCGACCGGATCGCCGCGCTCGCCGACGCCTTCGCCGAGGCTGCCCGGGATGCCGCGGCCCAGGACCCGGGCCTCGCCCAGCCCGTCGCTGGCTGCCCGGGCTGGACGGCGCTCGACCTCGTGGACCACCTCTCGGGCATCCACCGCTGGGCCGCCGCGGCGCTCGGCTCCGAGCGCGCCCCGCGGCTCGAGGACCGCCCCGAGCGGGAGGCGCCCGTCGAGTGGTACCGGGCGAGCGCGGCGCACCTGGTCGCCGCGCTCCGCGCCGCCGGCCCGGAGGCGCCAGCGTGGACGCTGTGGGACGGGCGCACCGCGGCATTCTGGGCCCGCCGCCAGGTCCACGAGCTCGCCGTCCACACCTTCGACCTCCTCGAGGCCCTCGGCCGCGCCTCCGCGTGGCAGCTCCCCGAGGACCTCGCCCTCGACGGCATCCGCGAGGTCCTCGACGGCTTCTACCCGCGTCAGGTGAGGCTCGGGCGCTCGAGGGGACTGCCCGGCGTCGTCCGCCTCGAGGTGACGCACGACGACGGCCGGCCGGCGGCGTCCCTCGTCCTGCCGGCGGCGTCCCCCGGCGAGGGCGGGGAGGCGCTGCTCGGCACCGTGACGGGCAGTGCACGGGAGGTCTACCTGGGGCTGTGGGGGCGCCGCCCGCTTCCGGACACCGCGCCCGAGCTGGCCCGGGTGATCCACGAGGCGCGGCTGGTTCCCTAGGCCCCGCGGATGGGACTGAATTCCGGTTGACGTGAGACTCAGTTTCACGATTGAATCGTCTGTGGCCTACGCCACAGTAGCTTCCTGCCGAGGAGTCCCCATGAACCTTGCCGCGTACCTCGAGTCCACCGCCGCCGCCCACGGGCCGCGCACCGCCATCACGTGCGGCGAGGAGGCCTGGACCTACGCGGACCTCTCGGCCGCGGCCGCGCGCGCCGCCGGGCTGCTCGCCCGCGCCGGCGTCGGAGCGGGGGACCGGGTGGGGGTCATGCTGCCCAACGTGCCCGAGTTCGCCGCCCTCTACTACGGCGCCCTGCGCGCCGGAGCCGTCGTGGTGCCGATGAACCCGCTGCTCAAGCAGCGCGAGATCTCCTACTACCTCGAGGACTCCGGGGCGACGGTGCTCTTCGCGGCCGAGGACGTTGCGGAGGAGGCTGCCGAGGGCGCACGGGCCGGTGGGGCGCGCGTCATCCCGATCGGGCGCGGGGCGTTCACCGGGGCGCTCGCGGGGGAGGAGCCGCTCGGGGAGGCCGTGGAACGCGCGGACGGGGACACCGCCGTCATCCTCTACACTTCGGGCACCACCGGCCGGCCCAAGGGCGCCGAGCTGACCCACAGCAACCTCATCCGCAACGCGGACCTGACGGTGCGCACCCTCCTGACGCTGACGTCCGAGGACGTGGTGTTCGGCGGCCTGCCCCTGTTCCACACCTTCGGCCAGACCTGCGCGCTGAACACCACGGTGATGGCCGGAGCGACGATCGCGCTCCTGCCGCGGTTCTCCGCGCAGGCCGCGCTCGAGATCATCGACGCCCAGCACGTGACGGTGTTCGCCGGCGTGCCCACGATGTACAGCGCCCTCCTCGCCGTCCCCGACCACCGCCGCTACGACACCTCGTCCCTGCGGGTGTGCATCTCGGGCGGCGCCGCGCTGCCCGTGGAGGTCCTGCACCGGTTCGAGGACGAGTTCGACTGCATCATCCTCGAGGGCTACGGCCTGTCCGAGACCTCGCCGGTGGCCGCGTTCAACCACCCGGACCGGCTCCGCAAGCCCGGCTCGATCGGCACCGCCGTGGAGGGGGTCGAGCTCCGCGTCGTGGGGCTCGACGGCGAGGACGTCCCGCAGGGCGAGGTGGGCGAGATCGCCGTGCGCGGGCACAACATCATGACGGGCTACTGGAAGCGGCCGGACGCCACGGCCGAGGCCATCCGCGACGGCTGGTTCCTCACCGGGGACATGGGCCGCGTTGACGCGGACAGCTGCTATTCGATCGTGGACCGGAAGAAGGACCTCATCATCCGCGGCGGCTACAACGTCTACCCGCGCGAGGTCGAGGAGGTCCTCTACGAGCACCCCGCCGTGGCCGAGGCCGCCGTGGTGGGCGCCCCGCATGCCGAGCTCGGCGAGGAGGTGGTCGCCGTCGTCGCCCTCAGCGCCCCCGGCGCCACGACGGCCGAGGAGCTGCGCGAGTTCGTCAAGTCCCAGGTCGCCGCCTACAAGTACCCGCGCGAGGTGCGGATCGTGGACCAGCTCCCCAAGGGCCCCACCGGCAAGATCCTCAAGCGGGACCTGCGGGCCGAGCTCGCCGGCTGAGCCAGCAGGCTGGGCGTCAGGCCCCGGGCCACGTGCCGCGGCGCTCGGCCTCGCGGGCCTCGAGCGCCGCGGTGAGCCGCTCGACCCGCTCCGTGAGCGCCTGGACCTTCGCCTCGAGGCTCTGGTCGATCGCCTCGACCTCCGCCTCGACGTCCTCGACCTCGGCCTCGACGGCCTCGACGCCGGCCTCGACCTCGGCGGCGGTCTGCGACGTCATCGTCTCCACGAGCCACGCGGCGATGGAGGCGGTGACCACACCGAGGACCGCGATGCCGGAGACCATGAGCGCGGCGGCGACGAGCCGGCCGATCACCGTCACCGGGTAGTGGTCGCCGTAGCCCACCGTGGTGATGGTCTCGAGCGCCCACCAGATCGCCGCCCCGAAGCTGCGGATGTTGGAGCCTGGCACGTTCTGCTCGACGTCCTCGACCGTGAGCGCCCCGCAGTACATGAGCATCCCGGCCGCGGCGATCACGTAGACCACCAGGCGGCCGCGCAGGGCGTTGCCGGCCTTGTTGTGGACCACCCGGAGGAAGGTCACGAGCCGCAGCGGCCGCAGGGCCGGCAGGGCGAGGATCGCGAGCTCGTGCAGGTTGCGGACGAACCAGCGCCCCCGCTGGGGCGCAAGCCACAGCTGCCCCGCGTAGTCCACCACGAACACCGCCCACGCGGCCCACAGCAGGCCCTCGGCCCACGCCCCCTCCTCGGGCGGCAGGTTCCCGATGACCTGTACCGAGTAGGCGCCCAGGAACACGACCGCAGCGGCGAGTGTGGGCCACTCGGTGAGCTCGCGCCAGCGTTCCTGCGTCATGCCCGAAGGGTACCGCCGTCCGGCCCCGGTGCGCCCGGCCCGGTCATTTCCTGACCCGCCGGATCCTCACCGGGCTCCCGGCCGCGCGGAGGGGCGGCCGGTGGAGGCGCGGGGGATGAGCGTGGGAGCGAGCGTCCGATGGGCCGCCAAGGCCGGCCTTCCTTGGAGCGAGTTCAGGAGCGCGTCGACGGTGGCGGAGGCGATGTCCCGGAAGGGCACGCGGACGGTCGTGAGGGGGACCGGGAGCCGCGCCACGAGCGGAATGTCGTTGTAGCCGACGATGGAGAGGTCCTTCGGGATGGACAGTCCCGCGCGCTGGATGACGGACGTGAAGCCGAAGGCCGTGTTGTCGTTGACCGCGAAGACCGCCGTGGGCCGGTCCCCGGTGGCGAGGAAGGCCTCCGCCGCGGCTTCGCCGCTCTCCATGCTGAACGACGACGGGTAGACGAGCTCCGGGGCGTCCTCGATGCCGGCCTCGCGCAGCGCCTGCCGATAGCCCTCCCGGCGGGACACGGCCGTCGGCGCGTGGTCGGGGCCGGCCACGAGGCCGATCCGGCGGTGGCCGAGGTCGATGAGGTGACGGGTCGCGAGATAGCCGCCGAGCACGTCGTCGCCCACCACGCTCGGGCTCTCGCCGTAGGAACGGAGCGCCAGTACATGGGGGATGCCGCGCTCGAGGAGTTCCGTGCACAGGCCCCCCTCCGTGGTGGCCGTGGTCAGGATGAGCCCGTCGACGCGCGAGGCGAGCATCGCCAGCCCGTTCTCCCGCTCGAGGGCCGGGTCGTCATAGGTGGTGGCCACGAGTGCGTGGTAGCCGCGGGCCGCGCTGGCTGCCGCGATCTCCTCGAAGAGCATCGCCATGACCGTGTCGGTCAGCCGGGAGACCAGGACGCCGATGGTGTTGGTCTGCTGGCGCCGGAGGTTCGCGGCGGTGGGGTTCGGCTCGTACCCGAGCGCTTCGGCCACCGCGCGGATGCGGGCCGCGGAAGGGCTCCGATAGAAGCGGTGCTCGCGGTTCATGGCCCGTGAGACGGTCGACCGTGCGACGCCCGCTGCCTCGGCGACGTCAGTGATCGTCGGCCGCGTGCCGCTTGATTCCTTGGCCTCCATGGCGCCTTTCCCTGACCTCTTGACGTGCTCTCGTGATCAAGCTTACAGTCGAAGCAATCGATAACGGAATCGATTGCACAAACTGGATCGATCACTCGAAGGAGAGCCACATGAGCACCATCGACCTCCGGGGCCTGGTCCCCGCCCCCGTCACCCCCTTCACCCGCGACGGCGACGTCGACGTGGACGCCATCCACCGCCTCGGCGGCTGGCTCGCCGGCGTGGAGGGCGTCAAGGGCCTCGTTGTCCTCGGCCACGCCGGGGAGGGCACGTTCCTCACCCAGGCCGAGCAGGCCCTCGTCATCTCCTCGTTCCGCGATGCCGCGGACGGCCGGGTGCCGGTCATCGCCGGCATCACCGGGGAGGGCAACAAGGTCGCCGCCGAGGAAGCCCAGCGCGCGGTGGAGGCCGGCGCCTCGGCCGGCCTCGTCTACCCCTCCCACGGCTGGCTGCGCTTCGGGTACCAGAAGGGCGCCCCCCAGACCCGCTACCAGGAGATCTACGAGACGAGCGGGCTGCCGCTGATCCTCTTCCAGTACCCGGACGCCACCAAGGCCACCTACGACCTCGACACCCAGCTCGAGATCGCAGGCCAGGAGGGCGTGTTCGCGACCAAGAACGGCGTGCGGAACATGCGCCGCTGGGACACCGAGATCCCGGTGCTGCGCGCGGCGTTCCCGGACCTGCAGATCCTCACGTGCCATGACGAGTACCTGCTGCACACCATGTTCGACGTCGACGGCGCGCTGGTCGGCTACGGCGGCCTGGCCCCCGAGCCGCTCGTCGAGCTCATCGCCGCCGGCAAGGCCAAGGACTACGCCAAGGCCCGCGAGGTCCACGACCGCCTCCTGCCCGTGACCAAGAACGTCTACCACCGCGGGTCCCACATGGAGGGCACGGTCGCGCTCAAGGAGGGCCTCGTGGCCCGCGGCATCCTCGAGCACGCCACCGTCCGGCACCCGCTCCTGCCCCTCGCCCCCGGTGCCCACGACGAGATCGCGCTCGCGCTGGCCTCGGCCGGGCTCGGCCGCGTCGGCGCCCCCGCCCGCGCCTGACCGTACCGGCACTGTGCCCTTCCGGGTACTGGGCCGTTCCCGGCACGGTGCCGCTCCCGGCACTGGGCCGAGCGCACGACGGCGGGCGCCCGCCCGCCGTCGTGCGCCACCCGAGCGGAAGCTCACCTAGGATTCACTAGAGCCTCAACGACGAGGAAGTGCACATGATGCCTCTTACCAAGGGAGCCCCCAGCGTGGGCACCGCAACCCTCTACTCGCGCCGCGAGATCCGCCTCATCCTGGCCTTCGCCCTCCTGGGCACCCTCTTCGACGGGGCCGAGCTGAATCTCATCGGCTATCCGCTCGTGTACATCTCCGGCAGCCTGCACGTCTCGACGATCGCGCTCATCACCGTCGCGACGGTCCAGGGCTTCGCCTCCATCCTCGGCGGCTTCGTCTTCGGCACCCTCGGAGACACCCTCGGACGCCGACGCACCTTCGCGATCTCCGTCGTGGCCTTCGGCATCGCCGCGACCCTCGGCGGCCTCGCGGTCAACTACGAGATGTTCATGGCCACCCGCGTCCTCGCGGGGGTCGGCATGGGCGGCCTCTTCGGCCTGTCCTTCTCGATGTTCACCGAGTGCTGGAAGACGGGCCGCCGCGGCACGATGGGCGGGATCATCCAGGCCATGTACTTCGCGGGGGAGATCCTCACCGAGGGAATCCTGTTCCTGTTCCTCACCGTCCTGGGGCACGATCTCGGCTGGCGCGCCGGCTACATCGGCGTCGGCTTCGTCAGCACCGTCATCGGCATCGCCTCGCTCAGACTGCTGCCCGAATCGAAGCAGTGGCTCGCCTACCAGGAGCACCTCAAGGCGGGCACCCTGCCCGAGGAGCTCCGCCGCACCAAGGTGCCCGTGGTGGACATCTTCAAGCCCCAGTTCGTCGTCGGCACCGTCCTGTTCATGATCCTCTCGACCGCGATGTTCCTCACCACGAACTCCGTCGGCGCCTACCTCTCGACCTACCTGCTGGCGACCCAGAAGCTCCCGCTGGACACCGTCAGCCTCATCGTCCTCATCGGCTACGTGGCCACGATCGTCGCCTACACCCTCACCGGAGTGGTCTCCGACGCGATCCGCCGCAAGTACGCCTTCACCCTCGCCTCCGCGGTCGGCGCAGTCGGCTTCGTCTGGTTCCTCGTGCTCCTGACCACCCACCATGCCCACGTGGGCGCCGACTTCTGGGCCTGGCCTGCCTTCTGGGCGCTCATGCTCTGCGCCGCGGCGGCGGGCGGCTTCGGGGTCCTCGGGGTCTGGATGTCCGAGTTCTTCCCCACCCGCATCCGCTCCACGGGATCCAGCGCGAGCTACTACGTGGGCCGCGGCCTCGGCGCCGGCATCTTCCCCCTGTTCGCGCTCACGATCGCCGGAAGCGTGCCCTTCGCGCTCGCCCTCGGCATCATCGGACCCGTCACCGGGCTCGTCTTCTCCCTCATGGCCCCCGACCGCACGGGACGGGCCATCGCCGACCTCGAGTAGCCGTTCCCGCCCGCACGCACGACGGCGGCGGCCCACCTCGCGCGAGGTGGGCCGCCGCCGTCGCCGGTGACCGCAGGAACGGCGGTGGGTGCGGGTCAGCCGAACTTCTGTGCGGTGGCGTAGCCCTTGCCGTTGTACTTCTGGACGAGCACGGAGGAGATGGCCGGCTGGCCGTCCATGGTGGTGTCCACCGTGGTGCCCTGGAGCATGAGCGGGGCGTTGAAGCCCTTGATGCTGCGCAGGGCCTTCATGAAGGAGTCCCGCGTGGGGTCGGTCATCTTCTGGAACGCCTGGTCGAGCGTGGCGCCGGCGATGTAGCTCCACATGCAGTGCGGGAACGCCGGCATTCCCTGGTAGTTCGCGTACTGCTTGAGGTCGGAGAGGAACTTCACCACGTCCTGGTCCTTGGCGAACTCCGGGCTCTGCGGGGCCTTGGAGAAGGCGACCGAGTAGATGCCCGGGTAGGCCGAGGCCCCGCCGGGCTGCAGGATGGCCGTGGGGCTCGAGGTGTTCGAGGGCAGGAACCAGCTGGGCTTCCAGCCGATCTGCTGGGCCTTCTGCAGGGTAGCGATGGTCAGCGGGGTGATGGACATGGCGTTGAAGAACACGTCCGCGCCGGTCGCGGCCAGCTGGGTGATCTGCGCGTCGACCGAGGTGTCCGTGGCCTCGTAGGTCTGCTCGCCCACCACGCTGATGTTCGAGGCGCCCTTGATGGCGTCCTTGAAGCCGGAGACGTAGCCCTTGCCGTAGTCGTCGTTCTGGGACAGGATCGCGACCTTGTGCGTGCCGCCGGAGGAGGCCAGCAGCTTGCCGAAGGCCCCGCCCTCGTTCTGGTAGGCCGGGACGAGGCCGAGCTGCCAGGGGCTCTGCTTCTGGTCGCTGAAGACCGGATCGCCCGTCATGACGAGGACCTGGGGCACCTTCTGGCTGATCGCGGCCTCGCGGAACGCGCGGTTGGTCGGCGTCCCGAGGCCGATGCCCTCGGCGAAGACGTTGTCCGAGACCATCTGCTGGAAGTTGGAGAGCGACTTCTGCGGGTCGTAGGCGTCGTCGTAGGTCTTGATGTCCACCTTGCGCGTCTTGCCGTCGCCGAACTTGATCCCGCCCTCGGCGTTCTTCGCGCCGAAGTAGGCCTTGACGCCTGCGACGGTGCAGGTGCCCGGGCCGGCGGTGGCGCCGCTGAGCGGGGTGGTGATGCCGAGCGTGATGGACGTGTCGGTGATGCCCGGCGACGCCGCCGTGCCCCCGCCGCTGCTCTGTGCGCCGCCGCGGCATCCTGTCAGCGAGAGCGCAAGGACCGACGCCATCGCGACGGCGCCGAGGAGCCCCCGTGTTCCTTTCCGAACGTTCATGATCGACCGTGCCTCTCTGTTTTCTCGGGTGCCTCCGGCGCCGCGTCCGGGATCTGGACCTGCGCGGGAGCGTGGTGCGGGGGAGTCCCCGTGGTGGAGTGGTGCTTCTCGGTGGCGGAGGGGGCACCGGCCGGGAGGGCGCCCCCGGCGCGGGCGGCGGTGCCGCGGCGGGTGAGCCGGCGGAGGACCCGGGGCAGGCTCACGAGGCCGTCCGGCAGGAGGAACAGCACCGCGAGGAGGATCACGCCCTGGCTGATGGTGGTCAGGTTCGGATCGACCGCGTTGGTCAGCTGCGGCACGAGGATGTAGTACGCGCCGCCGATCAGCGAGCCGACGATGCTGCCGGCCCCACCGATCACCATGGCGGCGAGCAGGCTGATGGAGTGGCCGAAGCTGAGGGTCTCGGGGGAGGTGTACTGGACGGCCGCCATGTAGAGGAAGCCGCTCGCGCCGCCGAACACCGAGGCGATCGTGAACGCGAGGACCTTGGTCCAATAGGGGGAGACGCCCATCGAGGCCGCCACCGACTCGTTGCCCTTCACCACGGCGAACGCGCGCCCGTACTTGCCGCGCACGAGCCGGCGGGCCAGGAGGAACCCGACGCCGGCCACGAGCAGGACGATGTAGTACTGCCACTGGTCGTTGAACAGGCCGGACCAGTCGGGGGCGTTGGAGAAGATGGCCGAGGTGCCCTGGGAGCCGCCGGTGAAGGTGTCGAGCCGCTTGGCGAGCGGGACACCCACGATCGGCAGCGCGATCGTGACCATCGCGATCGCGAGGCCGCCGAGGCGCGCGGCGGCGAGGGCCACGAGCAGCCCCACGATCCCCGTGATGACGGCGGCCGCGACGAACACGAGGACGATGTTCCAGCCGTGCGTCACACCGTAGGCGGTGACGTAGGCGCCCAGGCCCAGGAAGAAGATCTGCCCGAGGTTGACCTGCCCGGTGTAGCCCATGACGATGTTCAGCCCGAGCACGGCGACCGCGTACACGCCGATCCGCACGAGGCTCTGGTTGACGATCGCGGGCAGGAAGAGCGGGGCCGCGACGAGGACGACGACGACCAGGACGGCGACGGCGATCCGCGCCCGGCGGGATGTCAGCGCTGCCATCAGACCCGCACCACGACCTTCCTGCCGAACAGGCCTTGGGGACGGAGGAGGAGGATCACGAAGATCAGCGCGAACGGGACGGCGATCTTGAGGTCGTGCCCGATCAGCGGCACGTACACGGCGACGAGGTTCTCGAGCACGCCGATGCCCCACGCCGCGGCCACGGCCCCGATCGGGCTGTCCAGCCCGCCGAGGATCACGGCGGCGAGCGCGTACACGAGAGCGCCGTCGAGCATCCCCGGGGTCAGCGTCAGCTGTGGCCCGACGAGGGCCCCGGCCACCGCGCCGAGCGCGGCCGCGAGGCCCCAGCCGACCATGAGCAGCCGCCCCACGGGCAGGCCGGAGAGCGCCGAGGAGGCGGGGTTGTCCGCCACGGCGCGCAGCGCGAGGCCGAGCTTGGTGCGAAGGAACAGCAGCTGCAGCAGGGCCATGATCGCCACGATGGTCACCGTCGTGGCGAGCGAGCGGACGCTGACCACGGCGCCGAGGACGTGCACGCTCGAGAGCGGGAACAGCGAGGGGAACTGCAGGTTGTTGTAGCCCCACAGCACGGCGACGATCCCCGTGACGAGGGTGAGCAGGCCGATGGTGACGACCACGGCCGTGTCCGGGTCGCCGCGCTCGAAGCGGCGCATGAGGAACCGCTCGACGAGGGCGCCGAGGCAGAACGAGAGCACGATCGCCAGGAGCACGGCCGCCAGGAGCGGCAGCCCCGCCTGCACGAACGCGTACGCGATGTAGGCAGAGAGGACGGCGAGGCCGCCCTGGGCGAAGTTGATCAGGCCGGTCGCCTGGTTCACGAGGACGATCGCGAGGGCGAGGGCCGCGTAGATCGAGCCGGTCGAGAGGCCGTCGACCACGAGCTGGATGAAGGTCTCCATCGGGTTCAGCCCCCCAGGTAGGCGCGGCGGATCTCGTCCATGCCCTTGAGCTCGGCCGAGGTCCCGGTCAGCACGGTCCGCCCCGTCTCGAGCACCGTGGCGGTGTCGACGAGGGAGAACGCGAGGTTGGCATTCTGCTCGACCACGAGCATCGCGATGCCCGAGTCGACGCGGAGCCGGCGGATGGCCTCGTAGACAGTCTTCGCCGTGCTGGGCGCGAGGCCGAGGGAGGCCTCGTCGAGCAGGAGGAGCTTGGGCTTGGCCATGAAGGCCCGGCCCACGGCGAGCATCTGCTGCTCGCCGCCGGAGAGCGCCGCGGCCCGCGAGCCGATGCGGTTGCGCAGGTTCGGGAACAGCTCGAGGCAGTACTCGATGTCCTTCTCAATCTGCCGGCGGTCCTTGCGCAGGTAGGCGCCGACGGCAAGGTTCTCGCGCACGCTGAGCTGGGCGAGCGTGCCGCGGCCCTCGGGCACGTGGGCGATCCCGAGCGCTGCGACCTGGTCGGGCCGGAGGCCGCGGATGTCGCGGCCCGCGAATCGGATCGTCCCGCCGGTGCGGACCGTGCCGCTGATGGCGCGCAGCGTGGTGGTCTTGCCCGCGCCGTTGGCCCCGAGGACGCCGACGGCGCCGCCCTCCGGCACGGTCAGGGAGACACCCTCGAGCACCTGGACGGGGCCGTAGGAGGCGGTGACGTGGTCGAGCTCAAGCAGCGTCATCGGCCGCGTCCTTCCCGATGTAGGCCTCGATCACGCGCGGGTCGGACTGCGCCTCGGCCGCGGTGCCCTCCATGAGCTTGCGGCCGTGGTCCAGCACCACCACGCGGTCCGTGAGCGCCGAGATGAGGCCCATGTGGTGCTCGACGATCACGATCGTGATGTCCTGCTCGTCGCGCACCTGCTTCACGGTGGCGATGAGCTGCTCGACCTCGCCGTGCGAGAGCCCGGCGGCGGGCTCGTCGAGCAGGAGCAGCGTGGGCCGTGCCAGGAGCGCCCGCCACAGCTCGATGCCCTTGTGCAGCCCGTGCGAGAGCTCGTCCGCGGGCCGGTCCGCGGCCCAGGCGAGACCAGCGCGGTCGAGGAGCTCGAGCGCCTCGGCGCGCAGGCCGCGCTCGGCTCTGGAGGTGAACGGCAGGCCGAGGGCCCAGGAGAGCGGGCCGCCCGGGAGGCGGGTGTGGCCGCCGAGGACCACGTTCTCGAGCACGGTGGCGCGCAGCTGGAGCGCGGGGTGCTGGAAGGTCCGGGAGAGGCCGATCCGGGCCAGGTGCGAGGGAGCGCGCCCCACGGCCTCGGTGCCGTCGATCGTGATTGACCCGGAGCTCGGCCGGTAGTGGCCGCTGATGCAGTTGAAGAGCGAGGTCTTCCCGGCGCCGTTGGGTCCGACGAGTCCGAAGATGGTGCCGGGTTCCACGTCGAAGCTCACGTCCTGGAGCACTGTGACGCCGCCGAAGTGCAGGTTCACGTCGCTCAGGCTCAGGCGTGCTGCCATCGGCGTACCTCCGTTGTGCGTCATTGCCCACGGCCTGTGGAACGGATCACAGTCGCTTGGGAATGAAGCTACGGATCGGAGACGAGATTGTCAACGATTTTGGATTCCGGAGGGTGGGGCTCCCGCGGACACCGCGTGGAGCCACTCGATGGTCGCGTCCGTCACGGGATGGGCCGACCCCAGGGCGTCGAGGTAGGAGCGCACCTGGAGCATCTCCTCCTCGCGCCGCACGGCGTGGCGGCGGGTGCCCTCGAGCAGGCGCTGGACCAGGGCCGGGCCGCCGGGGCCGAGCTCGGCGGCGATCTGGTCGGTGACCCAGTCCGCGGCGCCGACAGTGCTCGCGGCCGTCACCGCCTCGAGGATCGTGGCGGCGAGCCCCTTCATGAACACGCTGCGCAGGAGCTTCAGGCCCGCGGCGGCCCCTGGTTCCGGCCCCGCCCCCGTGGCGGGGACGCCCAGCGCGGCGAACTGCGCCGTCAGCGCGGCCTCCGCGGGGCCGCTGACGAGCAGCGGCGTGCCGATCCGGGCCCGGGTGACCGGGGCGAGGACCGCGACGTCGGCGAACCCGACGCCGGCCTCGGCCGCCCGCTGCGCGAGGCGGCGCTTCTCCTCGGGTCCCGCCGTGTTGAGGTCGGCGAAGACCGCGTCCTGGCCCATCGCCGGCAGGGCCTCGGCGAGGGCTGCGGAGGCTGCGCGGGCGCCGACGAGGCTCAGCACGAGGTCGGCGCCGCGGACCGCCTCGGCCGTGCCGGGGGCGAGCACGACGCCGGCCGGCGCGGCGGCGGCGCGCGGGTCGGCGGCGGCGACGTGGGCGCCGCGCGCGGCCAGGTCCGTCGCGTAGATGGTTCCGGCCTCACCGAGGCCCAGGACGGCGATGCGCATGCGGTCCTCCCGCGATTGGTTCTAAGATTGTCGACAATAGCGCGCGGCCGTCCGGGCCGCGAGGGCCCTCCAGGAAGCGAGCGCACCATGGCGGCAGCACCGGTGAACGAGGCGACGGCGGCCGCGCTGCCCGCCGTCGGCCCCTCCGAGGGCGGGGCCCAGTCCCGGGTGACCGACCTGATCCGGGACGCGATTGTGCGCGGCGAGTACGCGCCGAACCAGCGGCTCATCGAGGCGGACCTGAGCGCGGCGTTCTCCGCGAGCCGCGCCACGGTGCGCACCGCGCTGCTCGAGCTTGCCGGCGAGGGCCTCGTGGAGCGCCTGCCGAACAAGGGCTCGCGGGTGCGGGCCATCTCGGTCGACGAGGCGATCGAGATCCTGGAGGTGCGCATCGGTGTCGAGGGCCTGTGCGCCGCAAAGGTCGCCGAGCACCTCACCGACGAGCAGGCCGCCGAGTTCTCCCGGCTGCGGGCGGACATGGTGGCCTCGGTGGAGGAGGGCGACCTCGTCGAGTACTCGCGCCTGAACCGGGCCCTCGATGTCCGGGTCCGGGAGCTCAGCCACCACGCCACGGCCTCCGACGTGCTCGCCCGGCTGCACGCCCAGAGCGTGCGGCACCAGTTCAGGCTCTCGTCCCGCCCGGCCCGCGCCAAGGTCTCCGTGCTCGAGCACACCGCCATCATCGACGCGATCCTGGCGCGGGACCCCGAGGCCGCCGAGCGGGCCGTGCGGGCCCACCTGCTCAGCGTCATCGAGGCCCTCCGAGAGGTGACGGCCCGCGAGGCCGTCTGAGCGCTCCGCCGGCCTTGCGGGGTCCCGGCAGGGCCCGGGCGGCCCTGCCGGCACTCGCTCTAGGAGCCCGCGGTGCGCCAGCCTCCGTGGTACTCCGTCCGCGCCGTGACGGAGTACGGGGCCGGGCTCACCACGGCGCGCACGGCGAACTGCTCGTGCGGCTCCACCGTGGTCTTGGCCGAACCGCCGTCCGGCTCGCCCCACACCACGCGCAGCTCGGTGCCGAGCTCGACGTTCGGGTCCACCGTGGCGAGCGAGAGGCCCCGCCGCTCGTTCGCGGTGACGCCGGTGAACAGGGAGAGCCCCACGACGGTGCCGTCCGCGTCCACGATCGAGTCGTAGTTGGACGAGCCGTAGTTCGCGTTCGGCAGGTCGAAGAACTGGTAGCCCGGCCGGTCGCGGTCGAGGAAGGACGCCCAGATGGCGGCCAGGTCCTCGTCATTCCAGGCGAGCGTGACCTTCTTGCGCTGGGCTGCGGGATCGAGCTCCTCGAGGGCGTCGCGGCCGATGAAGTCGTGGTCGAACTTCACGAACGAGCCGTAGCCGAGTTCCCACGGGTTGAGGTAGTAGTCCTCGATGTCCGCCGAGACGAAGGAGCCCGCGAGGGCGTTGATCGCCTCGTAGCTGTCCGCGGGGAGCCACTCCCGGTAGGCGCGCTCGGCCTCGCCCGTGTAGATGGCCGGGAGCGGCGAGGGGATCCAGCCCGACTCCAGGGTGTTGGAGGAATAGGCCCGCGAGCCGCAGGGCTCGATCCCGAACTCAGCGCCGGCGGACAGGACCGCGTCCCGGACCCGCCCGTGCTGCTCGTAGGGCCCCCAGATCTCCAGCCCGGGGGCCCCGGCCATGCCGTGGCGGAGGGTGCGCACCGTGCTGCCCGCGATCTCCATTTGGCCCATGTGGAAGAACTTGACCTTCTCCACTGGGCCCCCGGCGAGCTTCTCGATGACCTGCCACGCGTTCGGGCCCTGGATCTGGAACCGGTAGTACTGGCGCGAGACGGCCTGGCCGTACGGGCGCGACGGCGAGCGGTCGTCGTAGGTGTACTCGACGTCGTAGCCGCCGGTCTCTGCGTGGAACTGGAGCCAGTTGGCCACCGGCGCGCGGCCCACGAACACGTACTCGTCCTCCGCCTCGTGGAAGAGGATGCCGTCCCCGATCACGCCCCCGTTGGAGGCCACGGGAACGAACTGCTTGGCCGTGTCGACCGGGAAGTTGGCGAAGCTGTTGATGCCGGTCTCGGACAGCAGCTGCAGGGCGTCCTTGCCCTTGAGGAAGAAGTTCACCATGTGGTGCGACTGGTCGTAGAGCACGGCGGCCTCGCGCCAGGCCTTCTGCTCGCGGCGCCAGTTGGTGAACTCGGCCGGCACCACGGGGTAGATGTACGTGCCGAGCTGGGAATTGCGCAGGTGCTCGACCGTGCTCTGGGGCGTGCCACCGGCCGCATCGAGCACTTCTTGGAGGTTCTTCTCAGCCATGCGTTCTCTCCTTCGACTCGACGAGTGCTCCCGACCGAGAAGGCGGCCGCTGCACTGACGACGCAATTGGTGACAATAATGTATTCGATACCTTGACCGGAGGCTAGGGCCGTGGTTGTCTGGCAGGACACCCCTCCGGAGCCTCGTTCGGGGCCCGGCCGGCACGTGCGAAGGGAAGGGTCGACGATGACCGCAGAATCACTGGCAGGCGCAGAGTCACCGGCAGGCGCCGGGCAGGCCGCCGAGTCCCTCGCGGAGGCGATCTCCCGCGTGGGCAGCCCCGTCGAGCTGCTGCGCAACCAGGACTGGCCCGCCTTCACGTTCCCCGTGGCGCCCGAGTTCACGAACTGGCGCGACGAGCAGCGGGCGTGGAACACGACCGTGGCCCTGATGGACCAGTCGCACCACATGACCCAGCTCTTCCTCGGCGGGGCCGACCTGATCCCGCTGCTGTCCTCGATCTCGCCCAACACGTTCGGCAGCTTCCGCCCCGGGGTGGCCAAGCAGCTCATCGCGGTCAACCAGGACGGCTACCTCATCGGCGACGGCATCCTCTTCTACAACGAGGACGCGCCCGAGGGGCTCGTGCTGATCGGCCACCACCTGCTCATCGACTGGGTGCGCTTCAACGTCGAGAAGGCGGCGGCCGCCGGCAAGGACGTGCACCACCGCCTCGAGGCGAACTCCCACATGCGCCAGGGACCGCCCACCTTCTACCGCTACGAGCTGCAGGGCCCGCGCGCCAACGAGGTGATGGAGAAGGTCTTCGCCGGGCCCATCCCCGAGATCAAGTTCTTCCACATCGGCGAGGTCCGGATCGCCGGGCGCCCGGTCAAGGCCCTCCGCCACGGCATGGCCGGCCAGCCCGGGTTCGAGTTCTACGGTCCCTGGGAGGACCACGAGACCGTGCTCAACGCCCTCACGGAGGCGGGGGAGGAGTTCGGCATCCGCCGGGTCGGAGCCAAGGCCTACTCGGCCTCGCCGCTCGAATCCGGCTGGGTGCCCACCCCGTTCCCGGCGATCTTCGACGACGACTTCGCCGAGTACCGTGCCTGGCTCCCGGCCGCCCGCGCGGGGTCGATCGGCGGATCCCTGTACTCCGAGGATGTGCACGACTACTACATGACCCCCTACGACATCGGCCTGGGCCGCTCCGTGCGCTTCGACCACGACTTCCACGGCCGCGAAGCCCTCGAGCGCCACGCCGAGAACCAGCGCCGCCGGAAGGTCACCCTGATCTGGGACGCCGAGGACGTCGCCGCCGTGGTGCGCTCGCAGCTGGAGCCGGGCACGCCGGCGAAGTACCTCGACTTCCCCAAGGCCCGGTACGGCCTGTTCCAGATGGACGAGGTCATCCACGCCGGCCGGCGCGCGGGCATCTCCACCGACGCCGGCTACGTCGCCTACGACCAGCTGTACATGTCCCTCGCCACCGTGGCCGCCGACGTCCCGGACGGGGCCGAGGTCGAGGTGGTCTGGGGCGAGGCCCCCATCTCCCGCAAGGCCTCGGTCGACGCCGACCACCGCCAGGTCCGGATCCGGGCCACCGTGGCGCCGGCGCCCTACCACGAGTTCGCGAGGACCGTCTACCGTGCCAACGCCTGACGGGATGATGCCTGACGGGATGATGGCTGACGGGATCCCGTGCCTCCTGATGCGCGGGGGCACCTCCAAGGGCGCGTACTTCCTCGCCTCCGACCTGCCGGCGGACCCCGCCGCCCGCGACGAGCTGCTCCTGCGCATCATGGGCACGCCGGATCCCCGGCAGATCGACGGCCTCGGCGGCGCCCACCCGCTCACGAGCAAGGTCGCCGTCGTCTCGCCCTCGCCAGATCACGGCGGCGCCCCCGGCGGCCCGGCGGACGTCGACTACCTCTTCCTCCAACTCGGCGTCGACGAGGCCTTCGTGACCGACCGGCAGAACTGCGGCAACCTCCTGGCCGGGGTCGGGCCCTTCGCCGTGGAGCGCGGCCTCGTCCCGGCAGGCCCCGAGCGCACCGAGGTGCGCATCCGCATGGTCAACAGCGACAGCGTCGCGACGGCACGCTTCGCGACGCCGGGCGGCGCGGTGGACTACGACGGCGACCTCGCGATCGACGGCGTGCCGGGCACCGCCGGCGCGATCTCGCTCGACTTCGAGGACACCGCCGGCTCCTCGACCGGGGCGCTGTTCCCCACGGGCAGCGTCCTCGACACGGTCGAGGGGGTCGAGGTGACCTGCGTGGACAACGGCATGCCCAGCGTCCTGATGCGCGCAGCGGACCTCGGCGTGCGCGGCGACGAGGCACCCGCGGACCTCGAGGCCGACGCCGAGCTCGCCGCCAGGCTCGCAAAGATCAGGGCCGCCGCGGCCGAGCTCATGGGCATGGGGGACGTCAGCGGCACGACGGTGCCCAAGCTCGTCCTCCTCTCCGAGCCCCGCGCCGGGGGAGCGGTGTCCACCCGCAGCTTCCTCCCCGTGCGCGTGCACACCTCGATCGGCGTCCTCGGCGCCCTCACCGCCGCCGCGGGCTTGCTCGCGCCCGGCTCCGTGGGCCACGCCCTCGCCGTCCTGCCCGAGGAGGGCGCGCCCTTCCGGATCGAGCACCCCACGGGCCACTTCGACGTCGACGTGGCGCTCGCGCCCATCGAGGCTGCGGGCAGCGGCGCCGCCGACGCGGCCGCCGGCGAGGGGACCGCCGCCGGAGGGCTCGCCGTCGTCCGCTCCGCCGCCCTGCGCACGGCCCGGAAGATCTTCGACGGGCGCGTCTTCCCCCGCCCCCGCCTCTAGGACCACCACGCGCCCGCAGCACGAAAGAGGACAGCAATGACCGACTACACCTCGTTCGACGTGGCCCACCTGGGCAACGTCGAGCTCCTCACCCCGACGTTCGAGAAGAGCCTGTGGTTCTTCCAGGACCTGCTCGCGATGCGGGTCGTGGCCGAGGCGGGGGACTCTGTCTACCTGCGCACGTGGGACGAGTACCAGCTCTACACGATCAAGCTCACCGCGTCCGACGACGCGGGCGTGGGCCGCACCACCTTCCGCACCACGAGTGCCGAGGCGCTCGAGCGGCGCGTGGCGGCGATCGAGGAGATGGGCCTGGGCATCGGGTGGGAGGACGGCGAGGTCGGCACGGGGCGGACCTATGCGTTCCGCGACCCCGACGGGCACGAGATGGGGATCTACTACGACACCGAGCGCTACGAGGCCACGGACGACAGGCCGGCCCTGAAGAACCAGGCCTCGCGGTTCCCCGGACACGGCGTCAACGCCCGGCGCCTGGACCACATCAACTACCTCGCCAAGGACGTGGTGGCGAACGGCGAGTTCGTCGCGAAGGCGCTGCGCGGGCGCGAGTCCGAGCGGATCAGGCTCGACGACGGCGGCTACGCGGCCTGGTGGTTCCACTTCAACAACAAGTCCTACGACATCGTGTACTCCGACGACTGGCTCAAGCACGGCAACCGGCTCCACCACCTCGCCTTCGCCCCGGACACCCGCGAGGACATCCTCAAGGCCGCCGACATCTTCCTCGAGAACGGCATCCACATCGAGTCCGGCCCGCACAAGCACGCGATCAACCAGACCTTCTTCCTCTACGTCTGGGAGCCGGGCGGGAACCGCATCGAGTTCGCCAACGCCGGCGCCCGCCTCCTGCTCGACCCGGACTCGCCCGTGGTCGAGTGGAGCCAGGAAGAGCGGAAGAAGGGCCAGGCGTGGGGGATGAAGACCATCGAGACGTTCCACACGCACGGGACGCCGGTGGTCCGGCAGTGACACCCTAGAAGTACCCACCAAACCGCACGAAGGAGTGTGGAGACCATGACTGAGACACTGGACACGTCAGCCCCGGCGGCGCCCGTCACCACGGGCCTGTACATCGGCGGCGCCGAACGCCAGGCCGCCGCGACGCTCGAGGTGGCGGACCCCGGGAAGCCGGGGACCGTCGTCGGCCACGCGGCCGCCGCGAGCGCGGCCGACGTCGACGACGCCATCGCCGCCGCCAAGGGCGCCTTCCCGGCGTGGAGCGCGCTCGGTGCGGCCGAGCGGGCCGAGCGCATGCGCGCCGCGATCGAGGGCATCGCCGAGGCCCGGGACGAGGACGCCGCGATCCTGTCCCAGGAGAACGGCAAGATCCGGCTCGAGGCCTGGGTGGACTCCCTCGTCTTCGAGATCCGCTGGAACCTCGCCCTCGCGCTCGCCGACCAGGTCGACGCCGCGACCGTCCTCGCGCCCGCGCCCGGCATCCCGGTGACGACGACGGTCGCGTACCAGCCGCTCGGGGTCGTCACCGTGATCGTGCCGTTCAACTGGCCGATCGCGATCCTGGGCGCGTCCCTGCCGCACGCGCTCCTCGCCGGCAACACCGCGATCGTCAAGCCTCCGCCCACCACCCCGCTCGCCACCACCCGGGTGGTCCAGCGCATCGCGGAGAAGCTCCCGCCGGGCGTGCTCAACGTGGTCACCGGCAAGGACGCGGACATGTCCGCGCTCATCACGAGCCCGGACATCGCCAAGGTCTGCTTCACCGGCAGCGTCGGGGGCGGCAAGAAGATCATGGAGATGGCCTCGGGGTCCCTCACCCGGGTCACGCTCGAGCTCGGCGGCAATGACCCGGCCGTGATCCTCGAGGACGCGACCCTGGACGATGCCGAGCTGGACCGCCTCTACGCGGCCATCTTCGACACGACCGGGCAGATCTGCATGAACGCCAAGCGCGTCTATGTGCACCGCTCGCGGATGGACGAGGTGGTCGCGGGCCTCGCCGCCCGGCTCGAGAAGGCCGTGATCGGCTACGGCCTCGACGAGGGCACCACCATGGGGCCGCTGCACTCGCCCGTGCAGAAGGCGTTCGTAGCCGAGCTGATCGAGGAGGCCAAGGCCTCCGGCGCCGACGTCCGCGAGTTCGGGACGCTGCCCACGGACCCCGAGCTGGCCGGCGGCAACTTCCTGCGCCCCGCACTCGTGATCGACCCCGACCCGGCGCTGCGCGTCGTCACCCACGAGCAGTTCGGCCCGGTCATCCCGATCCTGCCCTTCGACACGGAGGAGGAGGCGGTCCGCGCCGCGAACGGCACCTGGGCCGGGCTGTGCGGATCCGTCTGGTCCGCGGACGCGGCCCATGCGGACCGGATCGCCCGCCAGCTCGTGTGCGGCTACGTGTGGGTCAACGACCACGGCGCCACCCGGCTCGACCTGCGCGCCCCGTTCGGCGGCATGAAGCAGTCCGGGATGGGCCGCGAGCAGGGAATCGAGGGAGTGCGCGCCTTCCAGGACACCCGTTCTGTGGCCCACCTCGATCCGGACGCCCTCGCGGCCGGCTAGCAGCCACCGCGGACCCAGGGGGCCGGAGGGCGCCGCCGCCGACCGCGGCGGGGCGCGTCCTCCGGCCCTCTCTGCTGCGGTGCCCGGGGACTGCCGCGGGCCGTCTCGCCATCAGGAGAAGCCCGGACCAGATACCTATAGACATTCCCTATGGAGATAGTTAGATTCGAGGGAGGACGCAACGTGGCGCCCGCGCCGAAAGGAGCCGGAACGTGGCAAAGAGCGCACCCGCAGTGAACCGCGAAGCATCACTGCAGCTGATCGACAACTTCTCGCTCGAGATGACCGGCAAGGACGTGCCCGGCCTGCTCGAGGCCAAGGACCACATCCCCGCCGGGACGCGGATCAACATCACCTTCCTCGGCAACGAGGACCTCGAGATGCGGGTGGCGGCCGCCCGGGCCGTCCGGGAGAACGGGTTCACTCCCGTCCCGCACATCTCCGCCCGGCGCCTGAAGTCGCAGGGCGAGCTCGAGGAGTTCCTCGGCCGCCTGCAGGAGGTCGGCGCGACTGAGCACCTCTTCGCCGTCGGCGGCGACCCGGCCGCGCCGGAGGGCCCCTACGAGGACTCCCTGGCCGTGATCTCCAGCGGCGTGCTCCAGCAGTACGGCGTGCGCGAGGTCGGCATCGGCGGCTATCCCGAGGGCCACCCCGACATCTCGAAGGAGACCCTCGCACGGGCCCTCGAGGACAAGGCCGCGGCGCTGAAGGACCAAGGCCTGGGCGCCGTCATCCTCACCCAGTTCGCCTTCGACACACAGCCGGTGGCCGAGTGGATCGCAGGCGTGCGGGCCAAGGGCATCGAGGCCCCCATCCGCGTGGGCACCCCTGGGCCCGCCGGCATCAAGCGACTCCTGGGCTTCGCCCGGCGCTTCGGGGTGGGCGCCAACGCCATGATCGTGAAGAAGTACGGCTTCTCGCTCACGAACCTGCTCGGCGAGGCCGGCCCGGAGCACTTCGTCGACGACCTCGCCTCCGCGCTCACGGACGCCTGGCCGCACCCGGGCATCCCCGGCAAGGTCGGGCTGCACTTCTACACGTTCGGCGGCCTGAAGGCGACCGCCGACTGGGTCCGCACCTTCACCGCCGAACGGTCCTAGGCCGCGCCGTGGCAGTGCACACCGAAGCGCGGAAGGACAGGGCGTGCCTGATCGTGCACGGCCCCGACAAGCCCGGGATCGTGGCGGCCGTCGCGGCGCTCGTGACCCGCAACCAGGGCAACATCGTCACCCTCGACCAGTACTCGACTGACCCCACGGGCGGGGACTTCTTCCAGCGGGTCGAGTTCATCCGGCCCGACCTCGCGGTGGCGATGCCCGAGATCGAGGGGGACCTCGCGGCGACGCTCGGCCCGCTGGGCATGCAGTGGACGCTCACGGACCTGTCCGTGCCCAAGCGGATGGCGATTATGGCCTCGACCTCGGACCACTGCCTCCTCGAGCTCCTGTGGCGGCACCGGCGCGGCGAGCTGCCCGTGACGATCCCCATGGTGATCTCGAACCACACCAACACCGCCGAGGACGTGCGCTCGTTCGGCATCCCGTTCTTCCACGTCCCCTCCGCCGGCCCGGACAAGACCGCCGCCGAGGAGGAGATCCTCAGGCTGCTGGCCGGCAACGTGGACTTCGTGGTCCTCGCCCGCTACATGCAGATCATCTCCGCCGACTTCCTCGACCGGGTCGGAGTCCCGCTGATCAACATCCACCACTCGTTCCTGCCCGCGTTCATCGGCGCCGC
Organism: Sinomonas sp. RB5; assembly: GCF_054063535.1. Classification (NCBI taxonomy): domain Bacteria; kingdom Bacillati; phylum Actinomycetota; class Actinomycetes; order Micrococcales; family Micrococcaceae; genus Sinomonas; species Sinomonas sp. RB5. Next base: position 61,625 of record NZ_JBSSGJ010000006.1, on the reverse strand, counting down.
GCCCTACCGCAAGGCCAAGGAGCGCGGGGTGAAGCTCATCGGCGCCACGGCCCACTACGTGACCAAGGACCTCGACGAGGGCCCGATCATCGAGCAGGACGTCGCCCGCGCCACGCACGCCCACACCGCGGCAGATCTCCAGGCCCGCGGCGCCTACGTGGAGCGCGCCGTGCTCTCCCGCGCCGTGCAGTGGCACGCCGAGGACCGCGTGATCCGGCACGGCAACCAGACCATCGTCTTCTGACCCATCCCCAGACCCCTCCCGCATAGAAAGAGGTTCACCGTGGCACCGAAGAATCTGCAGGAAGTCCTCGACGCGTCGAACGGCGCCGTCGACCTGCTGCGCAACTCCCAGATCGGCTCCTACATCTACCCGGTGGTCCCGGCGGACTTCCAGAACTGGATCAAGGAGCAGAAGGCCTGGCGCGAGACGGCCGTGCTCTACGACCAGTCGCACCACATGGACAACCTGTTCCTCAAGGGCTCGGACGCGATCAAGCTCATCACCGCGACCGCCATCAACTCCACCGCGAACTTCCCGGTGGACAAGGCCAAGCAGTACGTGCCCACCACGGCCTCGGGCCACGTGATCGGCGACGGCATCCTCTTCCGCGAGGCCGAGGACGAGTACGTCTACGTCGGGCGCGCGCCGGTCACGAACTGGCTCCTGTACCAGGGCGAGACGGGCGGCTACGCCAACCTGGACATCACCGCCGACCGGCGCTCGCCCTCCCGCCCGTACGGCCACGCCGTCTCGCGCCAGTACTACCGCTTCCAGATCCAGGGCCCCAACGCGTGGGCCGTGATCGAGAAGCTCAACGGCGGCCCCGTCGAGCAGCTGAAGTTCTTCAACATGTCCACCATGACGATCGACGGCACGACGGTCCGCACGCTCCGCCACGGCATGGCCGGCGCTCCCGGCCTCGAGGTCTGGGGCCCCTACGCGGACCACGACCGCATCATGAACGCGATCGTCGAGGCCGGCGCCGAGTTCGGGCTCGTGCCCGTGGGCTCGCGCGCCTACCCCTCGAACACGCTCGAGTCGGGCTGGATCCCCTCGCCGCTTCCGGCCATCTACACCGGCGAGGCCGAGCGCGGCTACCGCGAGTGGCTCCCGGCCGACGGCTACGAGGCCACGGGCACGCTGGCCGGCTCGTTCGTCTCGGACAGCATCGAGGACTACTACCTCACCCCCTGGGAGCTCGGCTACGGCTCGTTCGTGAAGTTCGACCACGACTTCATCGGCCGCGACGCGCTCGAGAAGATGGACCCGGCCACCCAGCGGCGCAAGGTCACCCTCGCCTGGAACGCCGAGGACATGACCAAGATCTTCGGCTCGCTCTTCGACGTGGACGGCCCCCAGTACAAGTTCTTCGACCTGCCGCTGGCCAACTACGGCTCCGCCAACTACGACTCGGTGGTGGACGCCGACGGCAACGTGGTCGGGTTCTCGATGTTCACCGGGTACAGCGCCAACGAGCGCCGCGCGCTCTCGCTCGCGACCGTGGACCCGAACGTCCCGGAGGGCGCCGAGATCAAGGTGGTCTGGGGCGAGCCGGACGGCGGAAGCCGGAAGGCCGCCGTCGAGCCCCACGAGCAGATCGAGGTCCGCGCCGTGGTCAGCCCCGTCCCGTACTCCACCGTGGCCCGCACGGAGTACCACGGCGGGTGGCGCACCAACTACCAGACGGCCTAGGTTGGGAATTCGGCACGGGGCGCTCCGCCGCCCCGTGCCGAGTCCGTCTCTCAAGGAGGTCGCATGAGCCTGAGGTTTGCGCTGCTCGCCCTGCTCCGGGTCGGCCCGCTCTCGGGCTATGACCTGCAGAAGCAGTTCTCCCTCTCGGTGGGCCACGTGTGGCATGCCCCCGACTCCCAGATCTACCCCGAGCTGCGCAAGATGGAGGCCGAGGGCCTCATCGAGGGCGAGGAGCAGCCGCGGGGCCAGCGCGCCACCCGGCGGGTCTACCACGTCACCCCCGCGGGGGAGCGCGCCTTCCTCGACTGGATGGGGACCCCGCTCGAGTACGCGCGGGTCCGCGACCCCGCCCACCTGCGCGCCGCCTACCTCGAGGCCGCGACCCCCGCGGCGGCGCGCGAGTTCTTCCGCGCCCACATCAGCCAGTGGGAGGGCGAGCTGGCCCAGTGGGAGGGCGAGCTCCGGCGCATCGACGCGGTCGCGAACCCCATGCTCGCCCGGCGGCTCGCCGTGACGGAGCCCGGGGCGCGCGAGCGCACGGTCGCGTTCAAGCGCTTCACCTACGAGGGCCTCGTGGACCGCGCGCGCTCGGAGATCGCCTGGGCGCGCCGCGGCCTCGAGCTTGTCGAGGGGCTCGAGGCGGCCGACGGCGGGTGGGCCGGCTCGCGCGCGACCGGCGCCTGACCTCCGCTCGCCCCTACTCGGTATTGGCGTGCGCTGCCTTGGCGGCCGCGTTGTCGACCTGCCGCCGTTCGGCGAGGATCAGGCACACCGCATCCAGCGTCAGGTGCGTGGCCTGGTCGAACAGGCTCGAGAGCGGCTGGATGCTCGGCGGCTCGCCGGGACGGCGGTGCTTGGTGGCGGCGGGGAGGACGAGCCGCGCGGAGCCCAGCCGCCCGAGCGGCGAGTCCGGGTCCGAGGTCACGGCGTGCACCCGCGCCCCGGCGCCCGCGGCGGACTGGGCGATCTGCACGGTGTGGCCCGTGGTGCCCGATCCCGAGACGGCGACGAGGAGGTCTCCGGGGCCCACCGCCGGAGTGGTGGTCTCGCCGACCACGTAGGAGGTCAGGCCGAGGTGCATGAGGCGCATCGCGAAGGCCTTGGCCATGAGGCCCGAGCGGCCCTCCCCGGTGACGAAGACGCGCGGCGCCTCCTCGAGCGCGCGCACCGTCCCCTCGAGCTCGTCCCGGTCGATCCGCGCGAGCACCGGCTCCAGCTCTCGGGCGATCGTGGTCAGGGGGTCATCGGCCACTGCGGGTCCTTTCGTCGGAGCTGTCCAGGCGCTCGCGGAGCTGCTCCGCGGCGGCCAGGGGGTCGGGCGCGCCGGTGACGGCCCCGCCCACGATCACGCGGAGGCGCGGGATGGCCGCGAGGGCCGGCAGGTCGTCCGCGCCGAGGCCGCCGGCGAGGGCGAGCCTGCGTCCCGCGGCCCACGCACCGAGGAGGCTCGCCGGGCCGGCGTGCGCGGCCTGGACGTCCTTGGCGACGTGCGCGGCCAGGACGACCTCGTCGGGCAGATCCGCGGCGAGCCGGGCGCGCCGCTCCTCGGTCGTCGCCATGAGGTCGACGACCGTCTCCGCACCATGGTCCTGCGCGGTCCGGATGGCCTTCTCGAGGGTCGCGTCATGGGCGACGGCGAGGACGGTCGCCGCCCGCGCGCCGGCCTCGAAGGCCATGCGGAACTCGGTCGCCGCGTCGTCGGCCGTCTTGAGGTCCGCCAGGACGGGGGTGGGCCCCGCGGCCGCGGCGATCTCGCGGACCAGCTCCATGCCGTGGGCCTTGATGAGCGAGGTGCCCACCTCGATGACGTCCGCGGAGGGGGCCAGGGCGCGCGCGAGCGCGAGGGCCCGCGCACGGGGGATGCGGTCGAGTGCTATCTGGAGCTCCACGGGGAGTCCTCCTTGAGGGGTCAGGGAGCCGGTGCCAGGGTGGCGCCGGCGGTGAAGGCGGAAAGCTGCTCCCGGGTGGGCAGGCCGTCGCGGTCGCCGCGGTGGGTCGTGGCGAGGGCGCCGACGGCGCTCGCGCGCTCGAGGGCGGAGGCGTCGTCGAGCCCGTCGAGGTAGGCGCTGATGAGCCCCGCGGCGAACCCGTCGCCCGCCCCGACGGTGTCGACCACGCTGACCCGGAAGCCCGCATGGTCCCACCGGTGGCCTGCGGCATGGAGGGACGCTCCGGCGGCGCCGTCCTTGACGGCCACGCGCGAGGCCCCGAGGCCGAGGTAGAAGTCGGCGATGCCGTCGGCGCTGTCCCGGCCCGTGAGGAGCCGCCCCTCAGACCGTCCCGGCAGGACCCAGTCGGCCCTGGCCGCGATCGCGTTCGTCGTGTCGATGAGCTCCGCCTCGCTCGTCCACAGGGTGGGCCTGATGTTCGGGTCGAACGAGACGGTCGCGCCGTGGGCGCGGGCGATTTCGAGGGCGCGCAGGGCGAAGGCGCGGGTGCTGGCCGAGAGCGCGAGCGGGATGCCGGTGAGGTGGAGGTGCCGGGCCGAGGCGATCGCCTCGTCCGTGTCCTCCGTCGAGGCGAGCCGGCTGCCGGCCGAGCCCGCACGGAAGTACCGCACCTCCGGGTCGCCCCCGAGCGCCAGGCCCTTGAGCTGGAAGCCGGTGGGGGCGGTCCCGTCGACGCTCGCCGCGCGCGTGTCCACGCCCTCGGCCCGGAGGGTCTCCAGGGCGTAGGTGCCGAAGGGATCCGCCCCCACGCGCCCGATCCAGCCGGAACGGTGCCCGAGCCGGGCGAGCCCGACGGCGACGTTGGTCTCCGCGCCGGCCAGCCCGCGCTCGAAGGTGCTCACCGCGTGCAGGGGGCCGGGCTCGCAGGCCATGAACATCGCCATGGCCTCGCCGAACGTGACCGCGTCCAGGGCCCCGCTCATGCCGCCGCCTCCTGCCGACCCGCCCACGCCTGGACCGGGTTGCCGAGCTCGCCCAGCCCGTCGATGCGCACGGACACCGAGTCCCCGGGCGTGAGCGGAACGTCGCGTCCCGGGGCCCCCGTGAGGACGAGGTCGCCCGGGCCGAGGGGCATGAGCCGGGCCAGGTAGGCGAGGATCTCGTCCGGGTTGCGGGCGAGGCCCGCGGTGGAGGCCCGGCTGGCCTCGGCGCCGTTGACCGTCATGGTGACCGGGAGGTCCTCCGGATCGAGGTCCGTCTCGATCCACGGCCCGACGGGGGTGAAGGTGTGCCGGCTCTTCGCCGCGGTCCAGAGCGGGTCCTCGCCCTGGGCGCGGCGGTCGGTGACGTCGTTGGCCACCGTGAAGCCCAGGACGCAGGAGCGCAGGTCCGAGGCCCGCACCCCGGAGGTCTCCCGGCCGATCACGAGGGCGAGCTCGCCCTCGGCGACGGTCCGGCCGGCGTCGTCCGGCAGCCGCAGCGCGGCACCGGGCCCGACGACGGTGCGCGCGGCCTTCAGGAACGCGGCCGGCGGGAGGGCCCTGTCCGCCACGCCCGTGTTGTGCGCCATGCCGACCACGGTGCGGGGCTCGACCGGGGCGAGCAGGCGCGCGCCGGCCGCCGGGACGCGGGCCCCGGTGTGCCGCGGCCGGTGCGCGAAGGGGTCGTCCAGCACCGCGAACTCCTCGCCCTCCCAGCTCGCGTAGTCCGTGCCGTCGGCGTGGGCAATCCTGCACACCCGCACGTCAGGACTCCGAGGTGCGCAGCGTGGAGCCGGACAGGGCGGCGGCGCGGGGCCGGACGAACGGGATCAGCACCGCGGAGCCCGCGAGGCTTACCGCCATGAGCAGGAAGGACGCGCTGCTCGAACCCGTGGCGCCGTCGAGCCAGCCCACGAAGTAGGAGCCGACGAAGCCGCCCAGCGCGCCGAGGGAGTTCACGAGCGCGATCGCCGGGCCGGCGACGTCGCGGGGCATCAGCTCGGGGATCGCGGCGAAGAACGGCCCGTACGGGGCGTACATCGCGGCGCCGGCGATCACGAGGAGCACGAACGCGGCCCAGAAGTTCTTCGTCCCGAGGAGGTAGGAGCCGTAGAAGGCCACGGCGCTGAGCGCGAGCCACGGCCAGACGTAGCGGTTGCGGTGGCCGGACAGGTCCGAGAACCGGCTGTTGACCACCATGAGCAGCACCGCGAACACGTACGGGATCGCGGAGATGAGGCCGGTCATGCCGATGCCCGCTCCGCTCGCCGCCTTGACGATCGAGGGCAGCCAGAAGACGAAGCCGTAGACGCCGAGGCTCCACAGGAAGTACTGCACGGACAGGATCACGACGTTGCGCGACCGCAGCGCGCTCCACAGCGAGGCCGCCGGGGTCATCGAGCGCTGCTCGGCGTCCAGGGCGTCCTCGACGTAGCCGCGCTCGGCCGGGCTGAGCCAGCCCGCCTCGTGCGGGTGGTCGGAGACGAGCGCCCGGAAGACGAAGGCCCAGATGATGGCCGGAACGCCCTCGATGATGAACATCCACCGCCACGAGGTCGCCTCGACGAGGTAGCCGGACACCGCGGTCAGCCACAGGACGGTGACCGGGTTGCCGAGGATCAGATAGGTGTTGGCCCGCCCGCGCTCGGCCTTCGTGAACCAGTGGCTCAGGAAGATCACCATGGCGGGCAGGACGGCGGCCTCGACGACGCCGAGGAGGAAGCGCACCACCATGAGCCACGGGACGGAGGAGACGACGCCCTGCAGCGAGGCGAGGATGCCCCAGGCGATCAGGCTCCAGAAGATCAGGGTGCGGGCGCTGCGCCGCTCCGCGTAGATGCCCGCGGGCACCTGGAACAGGAAGTAGCCGAGGAAGAAGAGGGCGCCCAGCAGGGCCGAGACCCCCGCGTCCAGATGCAGATCGCCCTTCATGCCGCCGGCGACGCCGATCGAGTAGTTCGACCGGTCGAGGTACGCCAGGGAGTAGGTGACGAACGCGATGGGGAGCAGCCGGGCCCAGCGTGCCCGGCCCGGAGAAGCTGCGGCCGCGCGGGCCAGTCCGGGATGTGTTGCCGACTGGTCGGACATGAGATCACCTCACTGTGATGTTCCATATGATGGAAGGGCTTATCGCCACTTGGAAGTTAGTCTGCTCCCTTCCGGGGTCCTGCACAAGGGGTTGGACGCAACAAATTCCTCCAACCGGCAGATGCTCCCATATCGTGGAATGGTTCTGGCATACTGGGGCCATGACCCAGACTCCTCCGGACATGGTCGGGAAGGCCCTGCTGCTCCTCAGCCTGCTCGGCGACTATCCCGACGGGGCATCCCTCTCCGAGGTCGCCAGGAGGGCCGGGTTCCCCCTGAGCACGGCCCACCGCCTCGCTGCCGCCCTCGTGCGCGACGGCTACGCGTGCGTCGACGAGGTCAGCCGGCGCTACAGCCTCGGGCTGCAGACCTTCTCCCTCGCCAGCCGGGTCGCCCACCGCCACGGGTTCGCAGGGTCCGCCCTTCCCGTGCTCCGGCGGCTCGCCGACCAGACGGCCGAGAGCGCGCTCATGTCGGTCATCGACGGCCACCACCAGCTCTATGTGCACCACGTGCAGGGCAGCCACTCGGTGAGCGTCAGCGGGGAGCCTGGGCGCCGCGGACCGCTGCACTGCACCTCGATGGGCAAGGTGCTCATCGCCTTCGCCGCCGAACCCGTCCGCAGCGAGCTCGTCGAGACCCTCGAGCTCACGGCCTACACGCCCCACACCATGGTGGACCGGGAGCAGTTCCGGAAGGAGATCGAGTCCGTCGCCGCCCAGGGCTATGCGATCGCCGACGAGGAGCACGAGGCCGGCATTCGGGCCATCGGCGTCCCCGTCCGCAACCCGGACGGCCTCACCGTGGCGGCGCTGTCCGTCGCGGCCCCCGCGTACCGCGTGAGCCGGGAGAAGCTCCTCGACTACCTCCCGCCCCTGCACGAGGCCGCCCAGGAGCTGACCGTCCTCCTGCCCCCGCGCTGACCCCCAGCCAGTCGGGCCCAGCAGGCGCGCGCCGGCGGCGAGGGCCTTCGTCGCGAAGGTCTTGACGGCCCCGGGCCCTATTAATAAAATCGAGTTACAAATTAACCGGTCGGCCCGGAGAACCCCCCAGCATCGCGGCCGACGCACCCAGCCGGCAGCCCGTCCGCCCCACTCCGGGACGGGCGGGCGCCAGCCGCTCCGCCCGGGGCAGGGCCTTCAGGCCGGCCCCACGGCGTCGCCGCACGCATTGCGGTTCCCCATTCAGCCGGGCGGCCGCGGCCGCCCCTGCGAAAGGGCATCCATGGGAACATGGGCAGCTCTCGCGCACCAGCCGGCCTTCCCGATCGGGACCATGCTCCTCCTCACCGACGGCACCGTCATGTGCCAGTCGGGAGGCTCACGGAGCTGGTGGCGGCTGACGCCCGATGACACCGGCAGCTACGTCGACGGGACGTGGACCCAGCTCGCCGACATGCACAGCTCGCGCCTCTACTACGCCTCCGCCGTGCTCCGCGACGGGCGCGTCCTCGTCGCCGGCGGAGAGTACAGCGACGCCGGCGCGGACACGGACACCGCCGAGGTCTACGACCCCGTCGCCGACACGTGGACGAGCATCGGCAACCCCGGGTGGGGCCACCTCGGCGACGCGGCCGCGTGCCTGCTCGCCGACGGGCGCCTGCTCGCGGGCAATCTCAGCGACGGCCGCACCGCCGTCTACGACCCCGGCACCAACACCTGGACCGCCACGGGCACCATGGCCGCGCGCTCCAACGAGGAGTCATGGACGCTGCTCCCGGACGGCTCCGTGGTGACCGTCAGCTGCGCGGACCACCCCCATGCCGAGCGGTACATCCCGTCCACCGGAGCGTGGATCAGCGCCGGCTCCACGCCGGTCGAGCTCGTGCAGGCGTCCTCGATCGAGATCGGCCCCGCGCTACTCATGCCGGACGGGCGGGTGTTCTGTGCCGGGGCAACCGGCCACACTGCCCTCTACACGCCGTCGGGAGACGCCACCGGGACGGGCTCGTGGGCCGCGGGCCCGGACTTCCCGGCGGACGCCCAGGGGCGCCTGCTCAAGGCGAAGGACGCGCCCGCAGCGCTGCTGCCCAACGGGCGCGTGCTCTGCACGGCCGGACCGGCCGGCGACGCGGCGGGGGACTGGCCCACCCCCACGATGTTCTTCGAGTTCGACGGCGCGGCCCTCACCCGCGTCGCCGACCCGCCGAACGCCGACCAGGTCATCTACCAGGGCCGCATGCTCCTGCTTCCGACGGGCGAGGTGCTCTACGGCGCCCAGACGGCTGCGCTCTACGCGTACCAGCCCGACCCGGGGGGAGAGGCGACCTGGGCGCCTGCCATCACCTCGGTGCCCACGAGCCTCGGCATCGACGGCACCTACACCCTCATCGGGACCCAGTTCAACGGCCTCTCCCAAGCCGTGGGCTACGGCGACGACGCGCAGATGGCCACCAACTACCCCCTCGTGCGGCTCGTTGGGACGTACTCCGGCACGGTGCGGTACCTGCGCACGGCCCACCACTCGACCATGGCCGTCGCCACGGGCAGCGAGGCCGTCTCCACCGAGTTCGCCGTGCCCAACGACCTCGAGTTCGGGCCCTACGAGCTCAGCGTGGTGGCCAACGGCATCGCCTCCGCCTCGGTCCCGGTCACGGTGGGCCTCGGATCCGGGCGCGCCCAGTACCTCGTGGTGGACACCTGGACCCCGAGCCAGGACGGCGCGCTGTGGGCGTACGTCGGCGGCGCCTGGCGCGGCCGCACCATCGGGCAGTCCGAACTCGTGGGCATCGCCCAGGACCTGTTCGCCGCGGATGCGGTGGACGTCTGGTGGGATGCCGCAGGGCTCGTCACCGCGAGGGCCTGGTCCTCGCCGCACTGACCGCGCACCTCCCTCGCGCCCGCCTTCGCCTCTCGCACCCGCCCGCGCCTCTCGCACCCACCCGCCCCCCTTAGGAGCCCGCCATGCACACCCCCACCCAGGCCGTCATCGACCAGCTCGAGGCCGCCTCGGACGCCCTCGCCGCCGCGCCGTCGTCGTCCACCCAGCCCTCCGCCCCGCCCCAGCCCGGCGCCGCCGCGGCGAAGCAGCCCACCCCCGGCGCCGCCCCCGCCGGAACCGGCGGCAACGCCACGACCCACTACCTCGTCCTGGACCACTACGTTGCCGGCGGCCCCGCCGCGCTCTGGGCCTACGACGGCGCGGCCTGGCGCGCCGGGCTGATCTCCGAGCCCGGCGACGAGCAGGGCGTCGTCCAGGTCGCCTTCGCCGCCAACCGCGTGGACGTGTGGTGGGACACGAGCGGCTCGCTCAGCGTGATCCGCTCCTGGAAGTACCTCTGAGAGGGGAAGAACCGCCATGACCGCAGCACCAGCTTCGCGCGGCGCCCACTCCTACGGCTGGGTGCCGGATGTCCCGGACCAGCGCGACCACCTCTTCGCCGCGCCCCGCGAGGTGATCGGGGCCCTCCCGCCCTCGGTGGACCTCACCGCGTCCTGCCCGCCCGTCTACGACCAGGGCCAGCTCGGGTCCTGCACCGCGAACGCGATCGCCGCCGCGCTCGAGTTCGACGCGGACAAGGAGGGCATCGCCGGCTACACCACGCCCTCGCGCCTGTTCATCTACTACAACGAGCGCGCCATGGAGCACACCGTGACGAGCGACTCCGGGGCCCAGATCCGCGACGGGATCAAGTCCGTCGCCGCCCAGGGAGCGTGCCCCGAGGCCGAGTGGCCGTACACCATCGCGCAGTTCGCGGCGAAGCCCGGCGAGCAGTGCTACATCGACGCCAAGCAGCACCGTGCGATCGCCTACCAGCGCGTGGCCCGGTCCATCGCCCAGATGCAGGGCTGCCTCGCCGCCGGCTACCCGTTCGTGTACGGCTTCACCGTGTACGAGTCCTTCGAGGGCCCGGAGGTCGCCCAGACCGGCGTCGTGCCCATGCCGGCGCCCAACGAGCAGACCCTCGGCGGCCACGCCGTCCTCGCCGTCGGGTACGACAACGCCACCCAGCGCTTCCGCGTGCGGAACTCGTGGGGCCCCGGGTGGGGCCAGGCCGGCTACTTCACCATGCCGTACCAGTACCTGCTCTCCACCGGGCTGGCCAGCGACTTCTGGACCGTCCGGACCGTGGCCTGACATGGGCGGCGACCCCAGCACTCCGCGGGCGGAGGCGCGTGACATCCTCGAGCTGCGGGTCCACGGCGTCCGCAACACGCCGCCCCAGGAGATGCTCGGGGTCGCCGTCGAGGCGATCGAGGTAGCCCGGGACGGCGCCATCCCGCTCGCCGACCGGCTCGCCGGCTTCTACACCGCCAAGGACCCCGACCCGGCCGCCCCCACCCGCATCGAGGCCTACAGCTGGGGGCACCTGGACCGCTTCGCGAAGGGCCGCGGCTTCCTCACTGGCGTGTGGCGCACGGCGTACAACGTGGTCTGGTTCCTCGTCGCGCCGTTCGGCTTCGCGAACGCCGGCTACTGGGCACGCGCGTTCGAGACCGACCCCAGCCGCGAGGGCGGCCTGCGCACCGGCAGCGGCGGCGGGATCACGCGGCTGTTCGGCCTCGCGCTCACGCTCCTGCTCACCTCCGCCGTCTCCACGGTGGTGTTCGACCTCGTGGCGGTCCAGTGCTTCCTGCCCGCCGACCGGTCCGGCACGTGGCGCGTGTGCAGCGCCCTGCCCGGCCAGCTCGACGGGCTCGGGCAGTGGACGCGCGGCCAGCGGCTGGCCCTGTTCTCGCTCGCGCCCCTCGCAGCCGTCGCGGCGATGGCCGTCCTCGGGCTCATCAGCGACGTGCGGTTCCGCACCCGGATCCACGACGCCGCCAGGGTCCGCGCGGCGCACGGCGCCCCGGACGCGCTCCCGCTCGCCGTCCCCGAGATGTGGATGCGGCGGCGGGTGAACTCGCCGACAGGCCTGACGCACCTCGCCGCGAGCCTCGACCTCGTGGTGGCGACGCTCGCGTGGGACGCCGCCCCGCACGACGGCGCCGCCGCACCGACGCTGTTCGTCCTCGCCCTCGCGCACCTCGCCGCCTCGGCGGCCATGATCGCCTTCTGGGCGAGGTCGGTGCGCGCCCCGCATCCGCTCCCGGTCGCCGACGGCCTGCTCCGGCGGCTCGCGGGCAGCCGCGACGCGCAGGCCGGGGTGCTGCTGGTCCTCGCCGCCGTCATCTACGTGCTCTGCCTCGTCCTCGAGATCTGGGGCGCGGGCACCGACGTCCCCGGCCCGTTCGGCGGCGGCCAGCTCACCCCGACACTCATCCTCGTGGCCCTCACGGTCCTCGCCACCGCCGGCTGCGTGGTCCGCGCCGGCTACAACGAGTGGATCGCGGCGGCCGTCCTCTCCGCCGGGACCGCCGCCCTCTGGGCCCTCCTCGCCGGCTGGCTGGACCCGTTCGGGCCCGGCGCGAACGCAGCGGCGCTGGCCGTCGTCGTGCTCAGCGGCGTGGCGGTGGTGGTGCCGTACGTGTCTCTGCGCGGCAGGAACGCGCGCGCCCGCGAGGAGGCCTGGCACGGCGCCGGCCCTGGGGTCTTCATGTTCCTCGGGCTGCTGGTCGGCGCGTTCCTCGCGAGCGCTCTCGCGCTCGGGGCCGGCGCCTTCCTGCGCTCGGGCCGGTTCCAGACCAGCGCCGTGCCGTCAGACCCGCTCTTCCGGGCCGTGTCCCTCCCGGGCGGCGCGCACGACATCGCGGTGCCGATCGCCTTCTGGGCCTTCGGCGGGGTGCTCGGCCTGATGGCCGCGGTGGTCACGCTGGTGCTGATCGTGGTCGGCCTGCTGAAGCTGCGCGCCACGACGATCGACGACCCCGCCATCGACCCGACCGAGGAGTGCTACCGCCCCGAGATCGCCCGGCAGCGCCGCGCCAGCGCCTTCCTCCAGCGCGCCGAGCCGCTCCTGCACTTCCTCGCCTGGACTGTCGGAGTGGCCGTGGCGGTCTCCCTCGCGCTCGCCGTGCTGTGGCAGTACCGGGACCGCAGCGGGCGCTGGGCCTGGGTACGCGGGGTGCTCGCGCGCGCATTCGGGGCCGACTCCGTGTCCGTCCTGTGGCAGGTGGGCCAGCTGATCGTCCTCACCGCCGTGGTGCTGGGCGGCACGGCCGTGCTCTCGTTCGCCGTCGCCAAGGCGGCCGCGCCCGAGGCCGCGCGCCCGCTCGGGCTGCTGTGGGACCTCATGGCGTGGCTTCCACGGGCGGCGCACCCCTTCGGGCCCGCGTGCTACAGCGAGCGGGCCGTCCCGGAGCTCGCGGACCGGATGATCCGCTGGCTCGAGCCGGACGGCGCCCCGGACCCGAATCGCAGGGTCCTGCTCGCGACCCACAGCCTCGGCACGGTCCTCGGCGTCGCCGCGCTGTTCCACCTCGCCGCGACCGGGCACGCCGACCTGCTCCCGCGGGTGCGGCTGCTGAGCTTCGGGATGCAGCTGCGCCCCTACTTCGGGCGGTTCTTCCCCGAGCTGTTCGGGCCGGACGTCCTCGGCACCCCGGGCGTGGGAGCGCCGTCGTTCTGGACCGCGGATCCGTGGAAGGGCAAGGACCTGCCGGCCCTGGGCGCCCCGCCGCGCAGCCGCGCCCGCGTCCTGGCCCGGGCGGGCGTGGCGGCCGTCCGGGGCACGGACGCGCACGACGGCGCGCGCTCGGCCGCCGCGGGACCGCTCACCGCGCTGCTCGGCTCGGCCCCGCGCCCTGCCGCGGGCACTGGCTCCGACGGGGGAGGAGCCCCGCAGGCCGGGCGGGCGCAGCCGGTGTGGCTGAACCTGTGGCGGCGCACCGACTACCTCGGGTTCCCGGGTTACTCGTACGCCCAGGACGCCAACGTCCTGGACCGGCTGGCCCTGGAGATGGAGCCCGATTCCTACATGGCCCAGGTCGCGACCCACGGCAACTACCTGCCCACGGTGGCCTACCTCGAGGCGCGCCGCGACCTGCTCCTGAACTGGTAGGGCCGGTCAGCGCGGCCCCAGGCGCTCGAGCCGCCGGGCCCAGCTCGGGGCGTGCTCGGGGCGGGGGCCGATGGCGATGAACCGGGCCGGGATCCGCTGCAGGACCGGGAAGCGGGCCAGGAGCTTCAGGGGCAGCGGCAGCGTGGTCGCCGAGGTCGCGAGCGCACCCTTGAGCGCGCGGTTCACCACGCCCCGGTGCGCGAGGCGCTGGAACGTCTGCACGAGCCTGGTCGGCGGGAGCCGGCGCCGCTGCACCTCGGCGAGGACGTCCTCGGGGACCGGCCCGGGGGAGTGGCGCATCCGCTGGCCCACGATCCGGGAGGCGGCGACCGCGTCCTGGATCGCCAGGTTGATGCCCACACCTCCCACGGGGGACATAGGGTGGGCTGCGTCGCCGATGAGCAGCAGGCCGTCCCGGTGCCAGGTGTCGAGCCGCCCGATGCGCACGTCGAGCAGCTTCACGTCGTCGAGGCGCTCGGGCGCGGCGTCGAGGCGGTCGGCGAGCCACGGCTGGAGCCGGGCGAGCCGGGCGCGGAACGCCCCGAGGCCCTCTGCCCGCAGGGCCTCGTCCTGGCCCTTGGCGATGAGGTAGCCGCACTGCCACGTGTCGCCGCGGTCGATCATGATCATGAACTCGCGCCCCGAGAGGCGCCCGACCCCGCCGTCCGGGTCGCCGGGATGCCGCGGAAGCCGGAACCACTCCACGTCCACGGGGACGCCGAACGCCCGCGGCTCGAGGCCCGCCCCGGCCCGCACTGCGGACCAGCGGCCGTCGCAGCCCACCACGAGGTCCGCGGCCAGCAGGTGCTCGGACGGACCCGGCCCCGCCGTGCTGCGGCCGGCCGCGGGCTGCGCGGCGCCGTCCTCGGCCTTCGGGGGACGGTAGTCGCGCCAGCGCACGCCGGCGACGCGGCCGGCGTCGTGCACCAGTCCCACCACCTCAGCCGAGCGCAGCAGCGTGAAGTGCGGCTCGGCCGCCGCCGCGTCGGCGAGCATCTCGAGGAAGTCCCACTGCGGCACGAGCGCCACATGCCGGTGCAGCCCGGGCAGCGAGCGGCCGAGGTCCGCCAGCCGCACCGTGCCGGCGTCGAGCTGGACCTCGGCCTCCTCGAGGAGCCGGTGCGGGAGCGCGGCGAATGCGGACCCGAGCCCCAGCTCGTCCAGGAGCGTCAGCGTCGAGGCATGGACGGTGTCGCCGCGGAAGTCGCGCAGGAAGTCGGGGTGCTTCTCGAGCACCACGGTGTCGATCCCGCCGCGCGCGAGCAGCAGTCCCAGGACCATGCCCGCGGGTCCGCCGCCCACCACCGCCACGCTCGTCCGCTCCGGTGCAGCCATGGGCCCAGAGTACGCGCGCCCGGCCCGTTCCGGGCCGCCCCGTTCTGGGCTGCTCCGCTCCGCTCCGTGCACGCCACGGGCGGACGACGGCGCGAGGCCGGTCGCGCCGTCGTCCGCCCGTGGCGGGTGGTCGGGTCAGTTCTTGATGTAGCCGTTCGGGTTGAGGACGTACTTGGTCGCGGCGCCCTGGTCGAACTCGGCGTAGCCGCGGGGCGCGTCCTCGAGGGTGATCGCCTTGGCGTTGACGTTCTTCCCGATCGAGACGCGGTCGTGGAGGATCGCCATCATCAGGCCCCGGTTGTACTTCATGACGGGGCACTGGCCCGTGGTGAAGGACAGCGACTTGGCCCAGCCGGTGCCCAGGCTCAGGGACAGCGAGCCCTTCTTCGCGGCCTCGTCGATGCCACCCGGGTCGCCGGTGACGTAAAGCCCGGGAATGCCGAGCGCGCCGCCGGCCGCCGTGATGTCCATGAGGTCGTTGAGCACGGTCGCCGGCGCTTCCTTGGCGCCCGCGCCGTGGCCCTTCGCCTCGAAGCCGACCGCGTCGATACCGCAGTCCACGAGGGGCTCCCCGAGGATCTGCTCGATCTGCTCGCCCGGTGACCCCTTGGTCAGGTCCACCGTCTCGCAGCCGAAGCTGGCGGCCTGCTTGAGCCGGTCGGCGTTCATGTCGCCGACGATCACGACGGCGGCGCCCAGCAGGAGCGCCCCCGTCGCCGCCGCGAGGCCCACCGGCCCGGCGCCGGCCACGTAGACGGTCGAGCCGACGCCCACGCCCGCGGTGACCGCGCCGTGGAACCCGGTCGGGAAGATGTCCGAGAGCATGGTCAGGTCCATGATCTTCTCGAGCGCCTGGTCCTTGTCCGGGAACTTGAGGCAGTTGAAGTCGGCGTAGGGGACGAGCACGTAGTTCGCCTGGCCGCCGACCCAGCCGCCCATGTCCACGTAGCCGTAGGCGGAGCCGGGGCGGTCCGGGTTGACGTTCAGACAGATGCCGGTCTTGCGCTCCTTGCAGTTCCTGCAGCGGCCGCAGGCGATGTTGAAGGGGACCGAGACGAGGTCCCCGACCTTGAGGAATTCGACGTCCGGGCCGGTCTCGACAACCTCGCCGGTGATCTCGTGGCCGAGGACGAGGTCCGGCGGGGCCGTGGTGCGGCCGCGGACCATGTGCTGGTCGGAGCCGCAGATGTTGGTGGTGACGGTCTTGAGGATGACCCCGTGGGGGACCTTGCGGCCCACGTTGGCCGGATTGACCCCGGGCCCGTCCTTGAGCTCGAACGTCGGGTAGTCGATGTCGATGACCTCGACCTTGCCGGGCTCCTTGTAGGCGACTGCCTTGTTTTCTGCCATTGCTGGGTACCTCTCCGCTCCAGTGAAGCAGGGGCCCCCGCCCCCGCACGATGATTCAGTGGACCGTCTCGGGCGCCAGCAGCGGATTGGGGGACCGCGTGAGATACCGCTGACGTCGTTGTGGGGCGGTTCCTGCACCGTAGGCACGCGCGCAACGGGGGGTCAAGGGGCGGAGGTCCCCGCAGGCACAACGACGCCGCACCGGCGCCCCGCTCGGCTCCAGGGGAGCGGCGATGCGCCGGTGCGGCGTCGTGCGGGCGGGCTGGGCCCCAGGGGGGGCGGGCCCAGAACGCGCCCGGTACCCAGCTGACGGTGCGCCCTTTTTCCACGGGCGCACCGCAGGCGGGCGAGGGCTCCGGGATCAGGCCGGGAGCTGGAGGACCTGGCCGGGGAAGATCAGGTTCGGGTTGGCGATCGTCTTGGCGTTGGCGTCCGCGAGCGCCTGCCAGCCGCCCTGGACACCGAGCTTCTCGGCGATCGTGCTGAGGGTGTCGCCGGCGACGATGGTGTAGGTCTTGCCGCTCACGGCGACCTCGGCGGCGTGGCGGGCCGGCGCCTGCTGAACCGGGGCGGCCTGCTGGACCGGCGCCTGCTTCACGGGGACGACCTTCTCGACCGGGGCGGACTGCACCTGGATCGGGGTCGGGTTGGCGCCGGCGGTGCCGGAGAGGCCCAGCTTGGCCGAGCAGGCGGGCCACGCGCCCCAGCCCTGGCCGGCGAGCACGCGCTCGGCGACCGCGATCTGCTGCGCACGGGTGGCGGTGGTGGGCGAGCCCGTGCCGCCGTACGCGGCCCAGGTGCTCGGCGTGAACTGGAGGCCGCCGGAGAAGCCGTTGCCCGTGTTGATGGACCAGTTGCCACCGGACTCGCACTGGGCGAGCGCGTCCCACGTGGACCCGTCAGCGGCGTTCGCGGCGGGAGCGCCGAGGGCGGCAGCGCTGAGCGCGGCGCCGGAAGCGGCGACGAGGGCGAGGGAACGGCGTGCAGCGGTAAGGGTAATCTTCTTCATAAGAGTCTCAGGATGCTCGGGGCTCCACCGGCACTCCTTCCGTCCCCGGAATTCGTCGTGCGCCGCCGGCCCCTGACAGCTCGAAGGTCAGGTCAATGGTGTCTGCGCAGACGGCGGCGAACGGTGGACGGCAGCACCCGGCATATGTGGCCAACGGCTGTTGGCCGCAGGCTTTATGACGCCTCGCAGTGAGCTATCGCGCGGGCGGAGTCCGTTACCGAACTGATACCTACGGTAGGGTACAAGTCCTCTGTTGCCAAATCGTGATCCGAGGAAGCGTGGTGGAAGCGTGCGCCGGCGAGGCTAGGCGAGGAGACCGCGGACGTCCTCGGCGGTGAGGCTCGAGGAGAACATCGCGTCGTCGTCCACCACGGAGGAGAACAGCGCGGCCTTCTTCTCCTTGAGCTCCATCACCTTCTCCTCGATGGTGCCCTTGGCCACCAGACGATACGTCATGACCCTCCGGGACTGTCCAATCCGGTGCGCCCGGTCCACCGCCTGCGCCTCGGCCGCGGGGTTCCACCACGGGTCGAGGAGGAAGCAGTAGTCCGCCTCTGTGAGGTTCAGCCCGAACCCCCCGGCCTTGAGCGAGATGAGGAACACCGGGGCCTCGCCCTCCTTGAACCGGGAGACCACCTCGCCGCGGCGCCGGGTCGAGCCGTCCAGGTACTCGTAGGCGATCCCCGCGGCGTCGAGCCGTTCGGCGGCCTTCTTCAGGAACAAGGTGAACTGGCTGAACACCAGGGCGCGGTGCCCCTCGGCCACCACGTCGTCGAGCTGCTCGAGCAGGGCATCGAGCTTCGCGGGCATCACGCCCTCGTGCGAGTCGTCCACGAGCGCGGGGTCGAGAGCCATGAGCCGCAGGAGGGTCAGGGAGCGGAACACGATGAACCGATGGCGGTCCAGGTCCTCGACCAGGCCCAGGACCTTCTCCCGCTCCCGCTGCAGGTACTGCTGGTAGAGGGAACGGTGCTTGGGGGAGAGCTCGACGTCGAGGCGCTGCTCGAACTTCTCGGGCAGCTCAGTGGCGACCGCCTCCTTGGTGCGGCGCAGCATGAGGGGGCGCACCCGACGGCGGAGCCTCGCCAGCCGGTCGGCGTCTCCGCCCTTCTCGATGGGCCTGGCGAAGTCCTGTGCGAAGTGGTTGGCGGCCGGGAATAGCCCTGGCGACACGATCGCGAACAGGGACCACAGCTCCATGAGATTGTTCTCGAGCGGAGTGCCCGTCAGGGCGAGCTTGAAGGGGGTCTCGAGGTCACGGGCGCACTGGTGGACCTTCGTGGCGCGGTTTTTGAGGAACTGCGCCTCGTCCATGATGAGCCCGGACCAGTCGAGCGCGGCGTAGGCCTCGAAGTCGAGGCGGAAGAGGGCGTAGCTCGTGACCACGATGTCCGCCCCGTCCGCGGACGCGGCCACCGGCGTCCCGGACTTCCCCTGGGTGTCCGTCAGGGCCACCGTGCGCAGCCCCGGGGCGAACCGTCTGGCCTCCGCCTCCCAGTTCGGCACCACGGAGGTGGGCGCGAGGACCAGGAACGGGGGCTTCGCCGCGGCGTCCGGCTCCGCTGCGCCCGGCTGCGGGGCGGGGGCGGTGTCGCGCGCATGCAGGATCAGGGCGAGGGTCTGGAGCGTCTTGCCGAGGCCCATGTCGTCCGCAAGCACCCCGCCGAGGCCGTGCCGGTGCAGGAACGCAAGCCACTGGAAGCCCTCGTCCTGGTACGGGCGCAGGGTGGCCGCGAGCCCGCCGGGCACGGGCACCGGGTCGAGGGCGCGCGGGTCGAGCAGCCCCTCGACCGTCTGCTTCCACCGGGCCGGTTCGACCGTCTCGCCCGCGAGCTCGGCGATCTCGTCCCACAGCCCCGCCTGGTAGACGCTCAGCCGCGGGGGCCTCTTCGCCGGCGGCCCCTCGATGCGCCATTCGCGCAGCTCGTGCGACTCGTCGATGATCCGCTTGAGCCGGCGGATCTCCGGGGTGTCGATCCGGAACCAGGTCTTGTCAGGCATCAGGACCTTGTCCCGCCCGCGCGCCAGGGCCGTGAAGATGTCCTGGAAGGGGATGCTCCGGTCCTCGATCTTGACCATGAGGCCGAGGTCGAACCAGTCGTTCTTCTCGGACTCGACAGCGCTGAGCACGAGCTGCGGGGCGCCCTCGAGGCGCCGGTAGTCCGGCTTGGTCCCCTCGATGCGCACGGCGACGCCGTCGAGGCGCTCGAGGGCCGGAAGGGTGCGTTCGGCGAAGTCCGCCGTGTCGAGGTCCTCAAGGCGGGCAGGCCCGACCGGCGCCCCCGCGAGCGGGCTGTCGGCGAGGGCCTCCGCCACGCGCTGGAGCGTGCCCTCCTCGGCGGCCTCGTCCCGGTGGAGGCCCTCCCCGGGGACCGCCGCGAGCGGCAGCTGCCGGACGGCGTCGCCCGTCGGGTACTCCCAGTGCCAGGCGAGCCGCAGCTCGTCCCGCGGTCCGAAGCTGGCGGTGAGCACGAGGAGGGGAGGCTCGACGGGCGGGAGGTCCACGGCGTCGTCGGCGGTGATGGTGACCGAGCGGGCGAGATCGGGGTAGAACTCCGCGAGGAACGACTCCCGGTCCGCGGCCGGGATCTCCACCCCGCCCGGGGTTCCCAGGAGCGCGCGCTCGCGCTCGCCGAGCCGCGACTCGGACTGCGCGAGGATGATCAGCTCCTCGTCCGCGCCGGTGCGCACGACCGCATAGGCGCCGTGGTCGGCGATCGTCCCGGCGCGCTCCATGGGCAGGGCGACGCCGTCGACCGCGAGGGTCGGCACGAGCCGGAGCGCGGCCGGGTCATCCTCCCCGGGGAGGGCCTCGAGGCCGACGGCGGCGGTCCCGTCCGCGAGCGTGACGCCGGTCCCGCGCCGGGCTGCAACCAGCTCGAGCCCGAGCGGGGCCGCGGCGCCGAGCAGCGTCCACAGCAGCGGGCTCGTGAACTCGTCCAGGTACAGCCAGGGATCGTTGCCGTTCCAGTAGCCCGACCCCGTCCCGAGGCGCAGCGCCTGCAGCTCGCGGAGGAGCTCGAAATGGGGCGTGTAGAAGTCGCCGACGTGGTCGGGCCGGCCGAACCGGCTCCAGGAGAGGTCCCCGCGCAGCCATCGGCCGGTGGCCGGGTTGTACTCGACCGGACGCATGCCGAGCCGGTGCTCACCGCGTCGGCGGGCACCGGACCGGGCGAAGCGGCCGCCCAGGCGCGCCTCCACGTCGCGGAGCTCGAACTGGAGCCCGAGCCGGCCCGAACGCCCGTGCACGTGGCGCTCGCCGGCGGGGTTGATGATGCGCCGCAGCTCGCCCTTCCAGGCCGGTTCGGCCGTCCGCGCGGCGCTCTGCTGGGACGCCTCGGCGCGGAGCCGCTGGGTATTGGCCGCGAGCACCACCGCGCCGATGTGCTTGCAGTCCGCCGCGATGGGGCAGGTGCACCATCCGCCGGCGTAGCGGTAGGTGGCCTGCTGGGGCTTGAGGTAGACGCCGACCTCGTATGGCTCCTCTGCCGTGCCGAAGACCTGGGCCGTCATCTCGCTGATGTCGGGGTGCCAGGCCAGGTTCTCGACCCGTCCGTCCCTGGCGTAGGCATGGGCCCGGGACATGGCCGCCGCTCCGATCCTGGCGACCATTCCGGCGACGTCCACGAGGGGCAGGGCTCCGCCGCCGGTGCCAGGGTGCTGGCCAGCGAGGGAGAGGGGTGTCATGCCTTCATCGTCCCATGCGCCACCGACAGCCGTGGTCCCGGGGTGTGCAGGCCGCGGGGTGCTATCTGCAGCCTTCGCCCGCGGGGTTGGCAGTGCAGTCGTCGGCGTAGAGCTTGACTTCGGACCGCCACACGCTCAGCATCTTCGGTGCACTGGGGACCGGAGCGTTGCCCGCGATGGGCTGGAAGGGGCCGCCGTCCACGGAGAACGCTCCGGTGAAGACGGTGGTCAGCCCGACGTTCATGTCCCCGGTGGCCCTGTAGACGTGGCTCGTGACGGTCTTCTCGCCCCACCGTGCCTCGGGGACCGGACCGCCTGGCACCGCGGTGACAAGGCTCGTCCCGTCGCCGTAGCTCCAGCGGTACTCGCTCGGCTTGACGCGGATGTCCACCTTCTTGCCGACGATCGTGATGGAGAAGGACTGGTCGGAGGGCTCCGCGTAGATGTTGGTCTCGGCGCCCTTGAGCGTGTGGCGCCCAGGCTGGCTGCCGACCGTGGAGGCCTTGATCGGCAGTTCGCGCAGCTGCTTCTCGGTCACCGCGATGACGACGTCGCCGGGCCGTTCAGGCGGTTTGCCCGGATAGAGGCACGCCTGCTCGAGCCGCTCCCATGGCGCCCCCTGCTTCCGGGTGTCCTGCCGCTCCCACACGACCATCTTCCCGCCCGGCTCTGCCGCACACATGTTGTCGAGTTTCGCGCAGACGCTTTTGCTCGGCGTGTCCGTGTCGGCAGTGCATGCCGGCGCATACGAGTAGACATAGACCTCTTTGAGTCCTTCCACCGGCGGAAAAGTGAAGGTTGGGCGTCCACCTGTGCTGGCGTGAACAACAGCGTTTTGACCAACCAACTCAGACCCAACCTCGTCTTCTTCGGCCCAGGCCGCAATTGGTGAGAGAAGAAGCGCTGTGATCATCGAACCCGCAAGAAGGCGACGTTTTGCAGTACTCACTTGACGTTCCCGGTTTCGGCGGTCTTCCACTCGCCTGCCTTGAAGATGCCATAAATCACTTGGGCCGCCGGCTCAGCCGTCCCCTTCATGTCTTTAGTGACGCGTCCAGAGGCATCAAATCGCTGATTAGGGGCTTCAGTTACTAGGTAAAAGCCTTCGGCCCGACCTGCCGGGTCGATCTTCATCGTGGAGTGGAAGTCAGACACTGTCCATTTCGGCCCCTTCGACCAGCCATTCCCGGCGTACAAGGAATCGACGGTCTTCTTCATAGAGGCGCAAACTTTGCACCCCGGGTCCGACACAGCCGTAATGGCCGCTGAATCACCCGTTTCATAGGCGTAGGTCACAGTATCCAACCAGTACTGCGTGAACGCCTCGAACCCGGCCTTGGTGTTCTCCTTGGCGGCGGCAGGCATCTCGGGCTTGGGCAGGTTCCGTGCCGGCCCGGTGGAACTGGCCGGCGTGGGCCGGGAGTCGACGCTGGGTGTCGGCGTGGCCGTCGCGGAGGCACTGGGCGAGGCGGTGGGCGGGCCCTGGGACTCGGCGTCGGCGCCGCCGGAGCACCCCGAGAGTGCCAGGGCCGAGGCGAACGCAAGGACGGGCAGGGCAGAGCGAAGCGTGCAGCGGCGAATCGCCATTGACATCCCCCGAGGTCGTTGGTGTGGGCGCCGCCCGGTGCGTGGCGACGCTTGTCCCGCAGTCTACAAGCCTGTGACTAGACCTGTCGGGAGTTATCCACAGGAGCGCTGCTCACGCAGAGGCCCGGGCGCGGAGGGCGTCGCCGGTGCCGAGGCCGTGGAGCTCCCAGCCGGCCTCGCGCCAAGCCGCTGCGTCGAGGACGTTGCGGGCGTCGAGGATCACCGGGCGGCGGACCCGGAAGGCGGCCTCGGCCGGGTCGATCGCCCGGAACTGCGGCCACTCGGTCAGCAGCAGCACGAGCTCGGCGCCCTGGAGCGCAGCGGGCAGGGACGGCTCGAACTCGAGCTGCGGGAAGCGCAGCCAGGCGTTGTTGATCGCCTTCGGGTCCGTCACCACCACGTGTGCCCCGGCCGCCGCGAGCCGTAGGGCGACATCGAGGGCGGGGGAGTCGCGGATGTCGTCGGTGTCCGGCTTGAACGCCGCGCCGAGCACGGCCACGCGCCGCCCCGCGACGTCGCCGCCGCACAGGTCCGCGGCGAGGGCCGCCACGCGCCCGCGCTGGCCCTCGTTGACCGCGTCCACGAGGCCCATCCACGCGTCCACGGAGTCCACGCCGAGTTCCTGCGCCTGGGCCCGGAACGAGCGGATGTCCTTGGGCAGGCACCCGCCGCCGAATCCGAGCCCCGCCGCGAGGTAGCGCTGGCCGATGCGAGGGTCCAGGCCCATGGCGGCGGAGAGCTGGGTGACGTCGGCGCCGGCGGCGTCGCACAGCTCGGACATCGCGTTGATGTAGGAGAGCTTCGTGGCGAGGTAGGCGTTCGCCGCGGACTTGATGAGCTCGGCGGTCGCGAAGCCGCACACGATCCGCGGCACGCCGGCCTGCAGCAGGGGAGCGTAGACGGTATCGAGCGTCCGCGCGGCGGCCGGGCCGCCGTCGTCGTCCGCCACCCCGTACACGAGCCGGTCCGGCACGAGGGAGTCCTTCACGGCGGTCCCCTGCCGCAGGAACTCGGGGTTCCACGCGAGCCCGAGGTCCTCCCGGCCGAGCCATTCGCGCACGCGGTGGACCGTCCCCACCGGGACCGTGGACTTGCCCACGACGGCGGCCCCAGCCTTCGCGTGCCGGCCCACCGAGCGCGCGGCCGCCTCGAGGTACGCCAGGTCGGCCACGCCGCTCGTCTTGGCCTGGGGGGTCCCGACGCACAGGAAGTGCACGTCGCAGTCCGCCGCGAGGGCCATGTCGGTGGAGAACACGAGCCGGCCCGTGGCCCGGCCCTCGGCGAGGAGCTCCTCGAGCCCGGGCTCGAAGAACGGCGCAGTGGCGCGGGCCAGGCGCGCCGCCTTGTCCGCGTCGGTGTCGATGCCCACCACGGTGTGGCCCATCGAGGCGAGCGTGGCGGCGTGGACCGCCCCCAGGTAGCCGCAGCCGATGACGGAGATCTTCATCATGTCCCTTCCTTCCCTTGCGCCCCTCGCCGGGATCCGGCGGCACTCACCGTGCCGGGACCGCGGCGCGGGCGATGACGTCCTCGTAGTGCCCGATGAGCTGGGCGCAGATGGCCCTCCAGGACCGGCCCTGGACGCTCCGCCAGGCGGCCTCGGCGAACGCGGCGCGCTTCGCGTCGTCGCCGAGGAGGTCCTGGGCGTAGGAGCGAAGCTGGGCCAGGTCGCCGGGGGAGTAGAGCCAGCCGGTCTTGGAGTTCTGCACGAGGTCGAGCGGGCCGCCTCGCCCCGTCGCGACCACCGGAACCCCGGAGGCCATGGCCTCCTGGATGGTCTGGCAGAACGTCTCGAACTCCCCCGGGTGGACGAACAGGTCGAAGCTCGCCACGATCCGCGCAAGGTCCTCGCCGCCCTTGAACCCGGTGAAGTGCGCCCCGGGCAGCTGCGCCTCGAGCTGGGCCCGCAGCGGCCCGTCGCCGACCACCACGAGCCTGGTGCCCGGCAGGTCCGCGAGCACGCGCAGGTCCTCGACCTGCTTCTCCGCCGCGAGCCGCCCCACGTAGCCGATCACGGCCACCGGCGCGCCCTCGGGCGTCCGCCCGGCCACCGAGGCCCGCCACGCGGCGTCGCGCTTCGCCGGGGTGAACCGGGCCGTGTCCACGCCGCGGCGCCACAGCTCGACGCCGGGGATCCCGCGCCCGCGCAGCTGGTTGAGCGCGAAGGTCGACGGCGCGAGGGTCCGGTCCGCGAGGAGGTGGATGGCCTCCACCCGCTGCCAGGCCCAGTTCTCCAGGAACGGCACCCCGTACCGGGCCGCGTAGCCGGGCACCTCCGTCTGGTACACGGCCACGGTGGGGATCCCGAGCTGGCTCGCTGCCCGCACGGCCCGCCATCCGAGCTCGAACGGGGAGGCGAGGTGCACCACGTCGGGCCGGAACGCCCGCAGGATGCGCCGCACCTTCGGCACGGCCCCGAAGGCGATCCGTACGTTCGGGTACCCGGCCACCGGCACGGCCGGCAGCCGCACGACCCGCGCGCCGGAGACGGTCTCGTGCTGCGGGAAGACCGCACCGGCCCCTTCGCCGGACGGGGCGAGCACGAGCACCTCGTCCCCGCGCTCGCGCAGGTGGTCGAGCACCCGCAAGACGGAGTGGGTGACGCCGTTCATCTGCGGCAGGAACGACTCGGCAACAATCGCGATCCTCACGCCTCCACGCTCCGCCGCCCGTCTGGCCGGGCGGAGGCGGGGGCGTGACCTCCGGGGGAAGGCCGGGTGAACGCCCGGAACACCGGCGCTGTGACGTGCGGCACACTGGCCGCCGACGGGGAATGGCGCCGCGCGGGGTCCCGTTGCCCAGAGCATGACGATCCAGGACACCGCTTCCGGCCGCGCCTCGGCGGCTCCGCTCTCGAGCCTCTTCACCCCCTTCGACCTCGGCACCCTCCGCGTGCCCAACCGCTTCGTCATGGCTCCCATGACGCGCGAGTTCTCGCCCGAGGGGACGGTGACGGACGACGTCGTGGGCTACTACGCGCGCCGCGCCGCGGCCGGCGTCGGGCTCCTCATCACGGAGGGCGTGTACGTCTCGGAGGACTCCGGCCCGAGCACCCGGGTGCCGCGCCTTTTCGGCGAGGCCCAGCTCGCCGCGTGGCGCCGCCTGGTCGAGGAGGTCCACGCGGCCGGCGGCGCGATCGTGCCCCAGCTCTGGCACCTCGGCGCCGCCCGCGGCGACCACGCCGAGTTCAACCCGGAGCTGCCCTCCCTCAGCCCCTCGGGGATCGCCCCGAACGGCGCCCAGCGCGGCCGCGCCGCGACCGTGGAGGAACTGGCGCGCATCCGCGACGACTTCGCCCGTGCCGCCGCCGCGGCCAAGGAGGCCGGGTTCGACGGGGTCGAGCTCCACGGCGCCCACGGCTACCTCCTCGACCAGTTCCTCTGGGAGGGCACGAACCGCCGCGAGGACCAGTACGGCGGATCGCTCGAGGCCCGGCTCCGCTTCCCCGCAGAGGTCGCCTCGGCGGTGCGCGCCGCCGTCGGCCCCGACTACCCGGTGATCTTCCGCTTCTCCCAGTGGAAGTCCGGCGACTACGGCGCGCGGATCGCCCAGACGCCCGAGGAGCTCGGCACCGTCCTGCGCACGCTCGCCGAGGCCGGCGTCTCGGCGTTCCACCCCTCCACCCGCCGCCACTGGGAGGCCGCGTTCCCCGAGGCCGCCGGCACCGGCGGCGCGGCGGAGGACGCCGCGCTCGGCCTCGCGGGCTGGACCAAGAAGCTCTCCGGCCTGCCCGTCATCACGGTCGGCTCCGTGGGCCTGGACAACGAGTTCGAGGTCACGTGGCAGGAGGGCGGCCGCTCCCAGGTCCGCGGCCTCGAGGCCCTGCTGGCGCAGTTCGGCCGCGGTGAGTTCGATCTCGTCGCGGTGGGCCGCGTCCTGCTCTCGGACCCGCGCTGGGTCGAGAAGGTCCGCGAGGGGCGCACGGAGGAGATCCGGCCGTTCAGCGCCGAGGACCGGCTCCACCTCTCCTGACACCGGGCAGCGCCGATCGCCGGTGCGCCTGAGCGGCGCACCGGCGGCGCCGTGGCACAGTGGAGGGCGATGAAACTCCGCGCCGACCAGTCTGGACTCCGCGGGCTCCCCATGCCGCTGTGGCTCCAGGGAGTCGCGGAAGCCGTCCAAGCCCTCCTGATCTCCGCCGTCCTGGCGATCGTCCCCGTGTTCGCCGTCTGGGCGACGGGCGGACTGGGGCCCTGGGCGCCTGAGGACGCCGCCCGCCTCGCGGGCCAGGCGTGGCTCCTCGCCCACGGGGTGCCGCTCAAGCTCAGCCTGGCCGCCGGGACGGGCGAGGCCGCCGAGCCCGTGACGGGGACCCTGTCCCTGATCCCGCTCGGGCTCACGCTGATCCCCGTGCTCCTGGCCTGGCGGGCGGGCCGGCGGCTCGCCCGCGCCTCGTATGCGGACACGCTGTGGCAGGCACTCGCGGGCGCCGCGGCCGCCTACGCCGGGTTCGCGTTCGCCACCGCGTTCGTGTGCCGCACCCCCCAGGTGGATGTGGGCATGGTCGCCGCGACCCTGATCCCGCTCATCCCGGCCGGCCTCGGCCTCGTGGCCGGCGCCCGGCGCGAGGCCGGCGCCTGGACCCGGCTGATCGGGGTGGACGCGGTCGACTGGATCGCCCGCACCGGCCAGTACTCGCGCTGGGCCGGCAGCTACGTCTGGGCGGCGTTCCGCGCCGGGGCCGTGGGCCTGCTGACCTCGCTCGCCGTCGCCGCACTGCTGCTCGCCGTGGACCTCCTGGGCCACTGGGCGGAGGCGGTGGCCGTGTTCGAGGGCGTCGGCGCCGACGCCGTGGGCGGGGCCGCCCTGACCGTCGCCCAGATCGGCTACATCCCGCACCTCGTGGTCTGGACCTTGGGCTGGGCCTCCGGCGCGGGCGTGGCGCTCGGGACGGGCTCGACGGCGGGGGCGCTCGCCACCGCGGTGGGGCCGCTCCCGCCGGTCCCGATGCTCGCCGCCGTGCCGACGGGCCCGCTCGTCTTCGGCCCGGCGGCCCTCGTGGTTCCGGTGCTCGGCGGCCTCGCCGCCGGCTGGTGGTTCGTGCGCGAGGGGGAGGACCACTTCGACGAGTGGCTCTCCATCAAGGTCCGCGCGCGCTGGTTCTCCGCGCCCGTCTCGGCGCTCTTCCTCGGCGCGCTCGTCGGCGCCGTCGCGGGCGCCCTGGCGGCGGGGCTCGCGTGGCTCACCAGCGGTTCCGCCGGCGTGGGCAGGCTCACGGAGCTCGGCGTGAGCCCGCTGTGGATGCTCGTCTGGGTCGGGGCCGAGACCGCGATAGGGGCCTGCCTCGGCTACGCCCTCGGGCCCTGGCTCGAGCGCTCCCGCTCCCGCAGCGCCGACTCAGCCGACGTCTAGGCTCAGCCCCGGCCCGCGGCCGCGGCCAGCGCGGCGCGCAGGTCGGCCTGGCAGGAGTCCTTGGCCGTGATGGTGATCGCGTGGTGCGAGCAGTCCTCGAAGCGGGCCACCTGCCCGGCGAATGCGAGCGCGGCCGCGGAGTAGAGCCCGAGCAGCAGCCCGACGAGCATGCCCGCCACGGCACCCACGGCCAGCGACCGGGGGTGGCCGCCGCGCCCCACGCGCACGAGCACCGTGACCCCGCCGCCCAGCACGGCTGCGGACAGCAGCGCCGAGGCCCAGGCCCAGCCGACGCCGTGCGCCGCCGCGATCCAGGTCAGGAGGACGGCCACCGCGAGGGCGCGGAGCAGGAGCTGGGTGCGGGCAAGGGAGGCCTGGGCGGTCACGGTTCTCCACCCTACCGGCGCGCGGACCTGCGGGCGCGCGCTGCGCCGGTAAGGTGGCCCCATGCGCATCGTGGTCCTCGTCTCCGGCACCGGCTCCAACCTGCAGGCCGTGATCGACGCCGTGCGGGCCGGCGAGCTCGATGTCGAGATCGCCGCGGTCGGCGCCGACCGCGAGGGCACCTACGGCATCGAGCGCTCGGACGAGGCCGGCATCGAGACGTTCGTGGTGAACTTCAACTCGTTCCCCACTAGGGCCGAGTGGGATGCCGCGCTCGCGGACAAGGTGGCCTCCTACCGTCCGGACGTGGTCGTCTCCTCGGGCTTCATGCGGATCGTCAGCGCCGAGTTCATCGCGCGCTTCGGCGGCCGCTACCTCAACACGCATCCGGCACTGCTGCCCGCCTTCCCCGGCGCGCACGGCGTCCGCGACGCCCTCGACTACGGCGTGAAGGTCACTGGCTGCACGGTCCACTGGGCGGACG
This sequence comes from Sinomonas sp. RB5, assembly GCF_054063535.1. Lineage (NCBI taxonomy): Bacteria > Bacillati > Actinomycetota > Actinomycetes > Micrococcales > Micrococcaceae > Sinomonas > Sinomonas sp. RB5. The sequence goes on along the minus strand of NZ_JBSSGJ010000006.1, from coordinate 32,904 downwards.
CCGGGGTGGACACCGGGCCGATCATCGCCCAGGAGGCCCTCGCGGTCGCCGACGGCGAGGACGAGGACTCGCTCCACGAGCGCATCAAGGTCATCGAGCGGCGGCTGCTCATCGATGTCCTGCGCCGGCTTGCCGCGGGCGAGGTCCCCGCACCGGCCTGAGCGGCCCTGCCCCGCCTGGCGTCGCTGTCCCACCGGGCCGTCGCCGTCCCGCGGCGGGCAGACGCACGACGGCGCGTGCCCGCCGCAGCGGTGCACGCGCCGTCGTGCGCGGAAAGTGCGTGGATCAGAGGGTGCCGCCGCCCTGCGGGGGCGCGTCCACGGAACCGCGCCATCCGCCGGTGGCGCCGTGGGACTCGACGAAGTCCTTGAACTTCTTCAGGTCGCTCTTGACCTGGGCGTTGTCGGCGCCGAAGGCCGCACCGATCTTCTCGGTCGCGGAACCGGGCTCCCAGTCGAACTGCACGGAGACCCGCGACTCAGCGTCGTTGAGCCGGTGGAAGGTGACGACGCCGGCGTGGTTGGGGCCGTCGGTGCTCTTCCAGGCGATCCGCTCGTCCGGGTTCTGCTCGGTGATCACCGTGTCGAACTCGCGGGTCTGCCCGGCCACCTTCGTGGTCCAGTGCAGGTGGGTGTCGTCCTGCTGGACCACGGACTCGACGCCCCCCATGAAGTGCGGGAAGGACTCGAACTGGGTCCACTGGTTGTACGCCGTCGCGACGGGGACGGCAACATCGATCGTTTCCTGGACGGTAGACATGCGTTTCTCCTAGCGAAGTTGGCGCTGTGGGGACCCTCTACTTGTACCCCGCGGTGCGGGACCCAAACCGGGCGGCTACTTCACGGCCGACTTGATCGCCGTCTTCGCCTGGGCGGCCCTGGCCTGGGCCACCTTGCGCCGGGCCTTGACGGGGTGGTGCTTGCGGTCGATGAGCAGCGCCACGCCGATCCCGGCGAGCCAGGCGTCCTTGGCCATGGGCACCCCGGCCGGCGTCGGCCTGATCCCGTCGGACTGGGTCAGCCCCGGGGTCTTCGCGTAGACGGCGAGCAGGCCGCTCGAGAACGCCGTGAGGCCCAGCGCCGCGAGCCGGGTGGGGACGAAGGGTGCCAGCAGGGCGGCCCCCAGCGCCATCTCGGCGCCGGCGACCATCTTGCCGAACATCTTCGGCGAGACCTGCTTGGCCTGCGGAATCGCGTGGGCCGTCATGTCCTGCAGGCGTGCCGAGCCCTCGTCGTCGAGCGAGAGCTTGGAGACCCCCGAGTTGAGGATGAAGGCGCCCGAGACGAGACGGAGGACGCCGTGGCTGAGCTTGAATCCCATGATGTGATGTGCCTTTCGGTGGTGGAGGTGGGGACCGCTAGCGGCGGGAGGGGGAGGTCAGGAGTTTGCGGGCGCCGGCCCAGGCGAGGACGGCGGCCGCAGCCCACGGGCCGCCCACGATCACCGGGTCCATCCATGCGTGCTTGAGGTCCGCGCGGTTGCGACCGAACCGGGATGAGAGCGGCCGGTGCCCGGGCTCGGCGAGGATGCCCGTCTGCGTGACCGGGTTGTCGGGGCGCCCGGTCGCGAGCGAGCGCAGATGCGATTCCCAGGCGTCCACGCGGTCGCCGGCGAGGAGCAGCAGCCAGTGCGGCGTCTGTCCTTCGCTGTACCGCCGGTACGCGAACCGGCGGATCGCGCCGGAGAACCCGTGCAGGGGAGCGGTGGTGCCGAACACCGGGGTGAGGAACTTGTGCTCGAGGGACCGCTCGCGCGGTGTGTTCTCCGGATGCCGCTCGGGGAAGTCCCAATGCGCCCCGGTCGGCTCGTGCTTCTCCCGCGGCACGGAGGGCCGGTCCGCGGGGTCCAGGTCCGCGCCCCAGCCGGGGATCCGGTTGCGGAGCTCGTCCCTGCTCGGCGGCTGGCGGCGCGTGTCGGCGGTGTACGGCATGGCTGGCTCCTTTCAGGACGCCCCGGGTACCACGAGGGGCTTGATGATGCCATCGAGCTTGCCCGAGAAGAGGTGGTAGCCCTCGGCGATGTGCTCGAGCGGGATGCGGTGGGTGACGAGCTCGCTGGGCCTGAGGTAGCCGTTGCGGAGGTGCTCGAACAGGCGCGGCCACTGCCGCTTGACCGGACACTGGTTGGCGCGGATCGTCAGGCCCTTGTTCATGGCGTCGCCGAACTTGATGCCGGTGGGCGCGGGCCCGTAGGCCCCGAGGACGGACACCGTCCCGCCCTTACGGACGGCATCGAGGGCCCAGTTCAGGGCGATCGGGGAGCCGCCCTGGAGCTTGAGCTTGGTCCCGGCCACGTGCTGGAGGAAGCTCCCGTCCGCCTCGGCGCCGACCGCGTCGATGACGACGTCGGCCCCGAGGTAGTCTGTGGCCTTCTTCAGCTCGAGGATGATGTCCCGGTGCTCGGCGAAGTTGTAGGTCTCGGCGTGCGCGAACTCCCGGGCCTTGGCGAGGCGGTAGTAGAGATGGTCGACCACGATCACGCGCCCGGCCCCCATGAGCCACGAGGACGCGGCGGCGAAGAGCCCCACGGGCCCCGCGCCCAGGACGATCACGGTGTCCCCCTCGGAGATGTCCCCGAGCTGCGCCCCGAAGTAGCCGGTGGGGAGGGCATCGGTGAGCAGGACCGCGTCCTCGTCGCTCATCCAGTCGGGGATGAGGGAGGGGCCGACGTCGGCGAAGGGGACCCGCACGAACTCGGACTGCCCGCCGTCGTACCCACCGCAGCTGTGCGAGTAGCCGTAGATCCCGCCGATCGCGGTGGCATTGGGGTTCACGTTGTGGCAGTTGGAGTACAGCCCGCGCGCGCAGAAGTAGCAGGAGCCGCAGTAGACGTTGAAGGGGACCATGACGCGGTCGCCCGCCTTCAGGTGCTGCACCGACGGGCCGACCTCCTCGACGACTCCGATGAACTCGTGGCCGAAGGTGGTCCCGACCCTGGTGTCCGGGATCAGCCCGTGGTACAGGTGCAGGTCTGAGCCGCAGATCGCCCCGAGCGTGACGCGGACGATCGCGTCGTTGGGGTGCTCGACCGAGGGGACGTCCTTCTCCTCGACCGCGACCTTGTACGGGCCCCGGTAGACCATTGCGCGCACAGCGGACCTCCTCGCTGGGTGACGGGATGCTTCGGGCACCTCTCGCCAGACCCTTCCCCGCCGCGGCCTCGGTCAACCAACCGCGGCCCGGGCGGGCGCGGACGGCGACGGTAGAATGGCGCCGACCCCTCCCCGCTGCTGCTTCGAGAAAGACGAGTGCCTGTGACCCAGCTGGACCGCGTTCCCATCCGCCGAGCCCTGATCTCGGTGTACGACAAGACGGGGCTCGAGGAGCTCGCCGTCGGGCTCTCCGAGGCCGGCGTGCGGATCGTCTCGACCGGCTCGACGGCGAAGCGGATCGCCGCCGCCGGCGTGCCGGTCCAGGAGGTCGAGGAGGTCACCGGCTCGCCCGAGATGCTCGACGGCCGCGTGAAGACCCTCCACCCGCGCGTGCACGGCGGCATCCTCGCCGACCGCCGGGTCCCGGCCCACATGGAGACGCTCGAGCGGATGGAGATCGAGCCGTTCGACCTCGTCGTGGTGAACCTGTACCCGTTCGTGGAGACGGTCGCCTCCGGGGCGGCGATGGACGACGTCGTCGAGCAGATCGACATCGGCGGCCCCGCCATGGTGCGCTCCGCGGCGAAGAACCACGCCGCCGTCGCCATCGTGGTGGACCCGGGAGCCTACGGCGACGTCGTGGCGGCCGCGAAGGCCGGCGGCTTCGACCTGCGCACGCGCCGCCGCCTCGCGGCCAAGGCGTTCGCGCACACTGCGGCCTACGACACCGCGGTGGCGACGTGGACCGCGAGCCAGTTCCCGGACGAGGACGAGAACGGCGCGGTGCACTGGCCCGCCTACGCCGGGCTCGCGCTCGAGCGCTCCGAGGTGCTCCGCTACGGCGAGAACCCGCACCAGCCGGCCGCGCTGTATGTGGACCGGGCCGCCCCGGCGGGCATCGCCCAGGCGGACCAGCTCCACGGCAAGGCCATGAGCTACAACAACTTCGTCGACGCGGACGCCGCCCTGCGCGCCGCCTTCGACTTCGACGAGCCGGCCGTCGCGGTCGTCAAGCACGCGAACCCGTGCGGCATCGCCGTCGCCACCCCCGGCGCCGAGGACCCCATCGCGGACGCGCACCGCAAGGCGCACGCGTGCGACCCGGTCTCCGCGTTCGGCGGCGTCATCGCGGCGAACCGCCCTGTGACCCGCGCCATGGCCGAGACCGTGGCGGGCATCTTCACCGAGGTCGTCATCGCCCCGGACTTCGAGCCCGAGGCCGTGGAGATCCTCTCGAAGAAGAAGAACATCCGCCTCCTCGCCCTCCCCGAGGGCTACGGCCGCTACCCGACCGAGATCAAGCAGATCTCCGGGGGCGTGCTCGCTCAGGTCAGCGACACCTTCTCGGCCGAGGGCGACGACCCGGCCCGCTGGACCCTCGCCGCGGGCGAGGCGGCCGACGAGGCGACCCTCGCCGACCTCGCCTTCGCCTGGCGGGCCTCCCGCGCCGCCAAGTCGAATGCGATCCTGCTCGCCAAGGACGGCGCCTCCGTGGGCATCGGCATGGGCCAGGTCAACCGGGTCGACTCGTGCCGCCTCGCGGTCGAGCGCGCCAATACCCTCGGCGTGGAGGTGACGTCCGACGTCGACTCGGCCGGCGGCGCGTCCGGCACCGGCGGCTCGGGGGCGGCGCCGGAGCGCTCGCGCGGTGCGGTCGCGGCGTCGGACGCGTTCTTCCCGTTCGCCGACGGCCTGCAGATCCTCATCGACGCAGGGGTCAAGGCCGTGGTCCAGCCCGGCGGCTCCGTCCGCGACGAGGAGGTCGTCGAGGCCGCCAAGGCCGCCGGCATCTCGATGTACTTCACGGGCGCGCGCCACTTCTTCCACTGACGCACCACCCGTAGGGGAGGGAGGCGGGGCCACGGGACCCGGCCTCCCTCCCGCCGTCTCGGGTACGCATCTCGTCGCCCCCACACCATTTCGGGTACGCATCTCGTCGCCGAATCGGCGTTCCGGGTACACGGGCAGCGTGGGTCCGCTCCAGCGGACGGGGGGAGGCTCAGCCCCGCGGCGGCCCGGGCGGCTCCTGCCGCGCGTCCAGCCACTTCCTGACGGCCTCGAGTGCGGCCTCGGGGTCGGCGAGCACGGCCATGCTCGCCGGTTCGTTCTGGCCCTCCGAGGCGAGGATGCGCACCCTGAGGCCCTGCTCGGTGCCGCGCTCCCGCCACACCCGCAGGACCAGGGCCCCCAGTTCCTCGATCGCCGGCTCTGGGGCCTCGTCCTCGTCGCCGACAGACGCGGAATGCTGTGCCATTCTCTCCCCTGAGGATCGCTGCTGATCGATGGCAGGCATGGGGCCAGCGGCTCCTGCCTCCCGGGCCAGTCTAGGGACCCGAGGGCCCGATCCGGGCCTTAAGACAGTCACGAATCGGGCCAGCGCGCTCTCTCCGGTAAGTTAAGGACGTTGACATAGCAGCACTCACGCACACTGCGGCCCATGCAAATGCGCGCATCCGCGCCGCGGTCTGCTCCAGCTCCGCAGGAGGCGCCCACCCATGGCCACCATCATCTATACGCACACGGACGAGGCGCCGATGCTGGCGACTCACTCCTTCCTGCCGATTGTCCAGGCCTACTCCTCGGCGGCGGGTGTGCAGATCGAGACGCGGGACATCTCCCTGTCGGGCCGCATCATTGCCGCCTTCGGGGACTACCTGACCGCTGAGCAGCAGCAGTCGGATGCACTCGCCGAGCTGGGCGCCCTCGCCAAGACGCCCGAGGCCAACATCGTCAAGCTGCCGAACATCTCCGCCTCGATCCCGCAGCTCAAGGCCGCCATCGCCGAGCTCCAGTCCCAGGGCTACGCGCTGCCGGACTACCCGGACAACCCCTCCTCGGACGAGGAGACGGACATCCGCTCGCGCTACGACAAGATCAAGGGCTCGGCGGTGAACCCGGTGCTCCGCGAGGGCAACTCCGACCGCCGCGCTCCGCTGTCCGTCAAGAACTACGCGCGCAAGAACCCGCACTCGATGGGTGCCTGGAGCGCGGATTCCAAGACGAACGTGGCCACGATGGGCGAGAACGACTTCCGCTCCAACGAGAAGTCCGTGGTCATGCCTTCGGACGATTCGCTCACCATCCAGCTCGTGCTCTCCGACGGCACGGTCAAGGAGCTCAAGAAGGGCATCAAGGTCCTCGCCGGGGAAGTCGTGGACGGCACCGTCATGCGGGCGGCAGCGCTCGATGACTTCCTCGCTGCGCAGGTGGCCCGTGCCAAGGAGGAGGGCGTCCTCTTCTCGGCCCACCTCAAGGCGACCATGATGAAGGTCTCCGACCCGATCATCTTCGGCCACGTCGTCACCGCGTACTTCTCGGAGCTGTTCGAGACCTACGGCAAGCAGCTCGCGGCCGCCGGCCTGAGCCCCAACAACGGCCTCGCCGCGATCCTCAACGGCCTGGACGCGCTGCCCGAGGACGTCCGCGACGGCGTCAAGGACCTCATCCAGAAGGGGCTCACGGAGGGCCCCGCCCTGGCGATGGTGGACTCGGAAAAGGGCATCACCAACCTCCACGTCCCTTCGGACGTGATCGTGGACGCCTCGATGCCCGCCATGATCCGCATCGGCGGCCACATGTGGGGCCCGGACGGCCAGGAGCACGACACGCTCGCGGTCCTGCCCGACTCCTCCTACGCCAGCGTCTACCAGACCGTGGTCGACGACTGCCGCGAGCACGGCGCCCTCGATCCCACCACGATGGGCACCGTCCCGAACGTGGGCCTCATGGCGCAGGCGGCCGAGGAGTACGGCAGCCACGACAAGACGTTCGAGATCCCGGCCGCTGGCACGGTCCAGCTCGTGAACCGGGCCGGGGACGTGCTGATCGAGCACGCGGTCGAGCCCGGTGACATCTGGCGCGCCTGCCAGACCAAGGACGTGCCGATCCGCGACTGGGTCAAGCTCGCCGTCAACCGCGCCCGCGCCACGGACACCCCCGCCGTGTTCTGGCTCGACGAGGACCGAGCCCACGACCGCAACCTCATCGCGAAGGTCCGCGAGTACCTCCGCGAGCACAACACCGAGGGCCTCACCATCGAGATCCTCGCGCCCGCGAAGGCCACCGCCTACACGCTCGAGCGGCTCCGCAAGGGCGAGGACACGATCTCGGTCACGGGCAACGTCCTGCGCGACTACCTCACCGACCTGTTCCCGATCCTCGAGCTGGGCACGAGCGCCAAGATGCTCTCGGTCGTCCCGCTCATCGCCGGCGGCGGCCTGTTCGAGACGGGCGCGGGCGGCTCCGCCCCGAAGCACGTCCAGCAGCTCGTGAAGGAGAACTACCTGCGCTGGGACAGCCTGGGCGAGTTCTTCGCGCTCGTGCCGTCCTTCGAGCTCTACGCCGAGCAGGCGAACCTGCCGGCCGCGAAGGTCCTCGCCGACACGCTCGACCGCGCCACGGGCACGCTCCTCCTCGAGAACAAGTCCCCGGGCCGCAAGCTCGGCACGATCGACAACCGCGGCTCGCACTTCTTCCTCGCCCAGTACTGGGCGCAGGAGCTGGCGAAGCAGACGGACGACGCCGGCCTGGCCGCCGCGTTCGCGCCGGTCGCCGAGGCTCTGGCCTCCCAGGAGGAGGCCATCGTCTCGGAGCTGCTCGCGGTGCAGGGCTCGCCGGTCGAGCTCGGCGGCTACTACCGCCCGGACGAGGAGAAGGTGTTCGAGGTCATGCGCCCGTCCAAGACCCTCAACGGGATTGTGGACGGCCTGGCCAAGTAGCGCCGGCAGTCTTCCGAGCGGGCCGAGCCCCGCCCACGACGACGGCGCCCGTGCGCCCGAGGTGACCGACCACCTCAGGCGCGCGGGCGCCGTCGTCGTCTCGCGGACGGCGTCGTGGGAGCCGTACGGGTCGTCACGCTTTTTGACACGGGACGGCTGTCCCCGATAATGGTTGAAGCTTCAATTTACGTGTCCGCCTCGCAGGCGGCCACAGAGCCGATGCCCCCTGACAGCAAGGAGCCCACCATGGCACCAGCCAACAGCCCCGTTCTCGCCGACACCGCCCGCACGATCCTGCGCGTCGCGCTCGGCGCCGTCTTCCTGGCCCACGGCTGGCAGAAGTTCTTCGAGTTCACCATCCCCGGCGCGCAGGGCGCCTTCGCGCAGATGGGCGTCCCCGCGGCCGGAGTCGCCGCTCCCGTGGCCGCCACCCTCGAGCTCGCGGGCGGTGCTCTGCTCGTCCTGGGGGTGCTGACTCGGATCGCTGGTGCGCTCCTGGCCCTCGAGATGCTCGGCGCGCTGTTCCTCGTGCACATCTCTGCGGGAATGTTCGTCGAGAAGGGCGGCATGGAGCTCGTGCTCGTGCTCGCGGCAGGCGCCGCTGCAGTGGCCCTCGTCGGCCCGGGACGCTTCTCGGCGAGCGGCCTGCTCTTCGGTCGCGCGTCCGGCCGCTGGGCGAGCATCGCGGCCTGACGCCCCCTTCCGGACGACGGCGCCCCGCGCCCGAGGTGAACTCGTCACCCCGGGCGCGGGGCGCCGTCGTGCTCTGTCCGCCGACGCCGGGCCGGGGCCGCCGGGTCCCACCGGTCGTGATGCCCCAACTCACCACGTCCGGTCGGGACGGCAGCCGCGGCCCGGCGCCGGAGGACGCATCAGGCCACCGCGGTGGCAGGGCGGCGGCGCAGCACCAGCCCCGTTCCGAGGCCGGCGCCGGCACCGAGCAGCAGGCCGAGGCCCGCGAGGACCATCGCGAGCGTCAGGCTCAGGCCGTCACCCGCGTCCTGAGCGAGCGACGCCAGGCACACCCCCGGAGCCTGCGCGGCCTGCGGCGCCCCGGAGGGCGCGTTCGTCTGCGTTCCCGCTACCGCGTTCGGCCGGGACCCACCCGTACCGGTGGCGGGGAGAGGACCCATTGCCTGGCCCGAGCCGGCAGTCAACCCAACGGTTGGACCAGCTAGGGTGCCCGCGTCGGATGCCAGGCCGGACCCAAATGGCCCCATGGCCGCTTGCGCTGGGGTCAAAGCGACGTTCGTGCCAGCGGTCGATGTGGGTGCGCCTGTGCCCGTGGCCTGGTCTTCACCGCCCGTGGCCCCCTGCACGTCAGCGGCAGGCGTCGTCACCCCCTGACCTGAGATCAAGCCGGGGCTCCCGAGAAGACCTTGTACAAGGTCGCTCGCGGGCAGCGCCAATCCACCGGTGCCCGTCCCGCTGCCATCCTGGCTTCCGGTCTCGGTCCCGCCGAGCGGGCCCTCGTCGGCCGAGGTGCCACCGAGCAGGGTGAGCGCCGGTCCAGCGTTGCCGTCCGTGCCGGTGCCGGTGCTGCCGAGTACGGTGCTCCCGGTGGTGGCGCCGGTCGGGGCGGTGATGGTCGCCACCGGGTTGCTGGCGGCGCTGACCCCGCCGACGGCTGCCGGTGCAGGGGCGGCGTCCGGGTCGGTGCCCGCGCCAGTTGCGGTCCCGGCTCCGGTTCCGGTGAGGACGGCGCCGGTGGTGGCGCCGGTCGGGGCGGTGACGGTCGCCACCGCGTTGGTGACGGCGCCGACCCCGCCGAGGGTGCCCGATGAGGACCCCGTTCCGCTGGCGGTGCCGCCGACGACGGTGCCGGTGGCGCCGGTCGGGGCATTGAGCGTGAGCACGGGAGCGGTGGCGGCGGTGAGCGGTGAGGTTGTCACCGCGGCGGGCGCGGTGACAACCGCGCTGGGATCTGTGGTGACGGTGGTCGCATCCGCGCTGGCGGCGGCCTGGCCGAGGCCGAGCAGGCCTCCTGCGACCACGGTGCCGAGCATGGCCCGGCGCATCAAGGTATTCACGGTTGTTCTCCTGACAACGATTCGATGGCGCGTTGCGCGCCCGGGACGCATGTGCCTGCACGGGGGCAGACTCGTCCCCTCCTAATCGGGAGTCGAACCGGGATCGAAGGCCGGCAGCGCCGGAAGTGGCGTGGCACGCCGACGCCCGCGCGGACCGGTCCGCCAGGCGAGTGCGAGGGCGAAAGCTGCGGCGGCCAGAGCGGCCGGGCTGGGCCCGGAGCCGGCGGAACCGAGGAGTGTCGCACCCGTGGCGTCGGCGGTGATGGGCAGCACCGGAAGCGCCGGGAAGGTGGGCGACGGCTCACCGGGAAGCACGCCCGCGGCGGCATCGACCATGACCGCCGCTGACACAATGGGACCGCTGACGAGGGTCCCCGCCGCGGAGTCCGCCGTGGCGCCCGTGGGGACGGCGGCGGCCGCCTGTGTGCCAGAGCCCGTCGAGGGGACACTGGCCTCGGCCGCCGGCCCGGAGCCGGAAGCTCCCAGCAGGTCCGTGGTCGAGGCGCTCGGTGTGCCGACGGGAGCGGGCGCCGGGGACGGGACGGGATCCGGTGCCTCGGCCCGCGGAGCTGGCAGGACCGCGGTGGTGCTGTCCACGACGGTCTGGGCCGCGTTGCCCACGGCGTCCACTGTGCTGCCCACGGTGCCCACCGCGCTGCCCATGGTGCCCACCGCGGTGTCGAGGGTGTCCGAGGCCCCGGACACGACAGGGGCGAGGGCGGGGGAGAGCGGCGCGAGAGAGCCGTCGGTGAGCGGCTGCACGGCATCTGCGGTGAGCCCGGCGACGGCGCCGGCCGGGTCGGAGGTGAGTGGCGCCGTCGTGCGCGAGACGGGGTCGCCGTCCGTGTCGCCGACAGCCCGGGTCCCGGCAGCCGGGGGCGCCTGGACGGAAGGAGCCACGACGGAGCCGAGGAGGTCGCCGGGTGGAGGTGCCGCGGCGCTTGCGGCGCCGCCCGAGAGGAGCAACCAGCCCAGGCCGAGGCCCGCGGCCGCCGCGGCATGGCGGGCGAGTACGAGCGCTCGGCTGCGCCAGTCGGCATGGTTGCGCATCCCGCGCCCTCCTCCCCAGTCAGACGGCGGCCCGGATGGGCTGTCCGGCTATCCTAGGAACGTCCGGCGCCGGAGGTCCAGACGCGGGGCCCGGCTTTTTTCAGCCCCGTTCGTCGTTCGGGTAGCTGATGCCGAGCTGGCGGCGGACGCCGTCGAACAGCCGCATCGTGTCCACGCTGTGGCTCCACGGCATCGTCGGGCTCTCCAAGACGCCCTGCTGCACGCACCGGACCACCTCGCGCAGCTCGTACACGTAGCCGCGGCCCACGACCTCGATCTTCTCGGTGCGCGCCGGGTCCCACCCGCGCCTCACCACGAGCTCGGTGGGGTTGTTGACGCTGCCGACGCTCGTGAGGACCCCCTCGGTCCCCGCCACGGTCGCGGTCCGGGGCCCGTGGGCCACCAGTGAGGAGATGAGCGAGGCGAGCTGGCCGTCCGAGTAGGAGAGGGTGAGCACGTTCTGCTCGTCCACCCCGGCGTCGTTGAGCTTCCCGACCGCGGTGAGCGAGTCCGGGAAGCCGAGGGCGCCGACCGCCCAGAGGAGGGGGTAGACGGTCAGGTCGAGCAGGGCCCCGCCCCCGGCCGGCACGTCCCAGAGCCGGCTCGCGGGGTCTTTGGGGGCGGGGAAGCCGAGGTCCGCCGAGACCCACTGCACCTCGCCGATCTCGCCCGACTCGATGATGTCGAAGGCCCTGAGCATGCCGGGCAGGAACCGGCTCCACATCGCCTCCATGAGGAACAGCCCCTTCGCCTCGGCGAGGGCCACGAGCTCCTGCGCCTCGTGGGCGTTGACCGTGAAGGCCTTCTCGACGAGCACGTTCTTTCCGGCCTCGAGGGCGGCGCGGGCCACCTCGTAGTGCTGCCCGTGCGGCGTGGCCACGTAGACGACGTCGACGTCCGGATCCTCGACGAGCTGGACGTAGCCGGGCCGTGCGCCCTCGTCGGAGTACGCGCGCAGGGCCCCGAGTTCGCGGGCGAAGGCGAGCGCACGTTCGTGGACCCGCGAGCTGACCGCGTGCAGCGCCGCGTCCGGGAGGAGGGCGAGGTCCCGCGCGACGGTCCGGGCGATCCCGCCCGTCGCCACCACGCCCCACCGGACCGTGCGCCCGGTCGGCTCGAGCGGATCGTCAGTGGGCTGCAGCGACAGCCACGGCCGCTGGATGTGACGTGTCATGCGCCCATCCTTCCACGGCCCGCGGGGCGGCGGCCGCGGCCACGCGGCGCCGACGTCCGGCGGCCCGTGCCCTGCTGGACGGGCGCCACGGCGGGCGGGAGGATCGGACCATGAGGACGCTCCGTCTCGCCCGCAGGTATCCGATCGTCATCGCTGCCCTCGTCGTGCTGGCGGCTGCCCTGCTCCTCGCCGGCCTCGGCCAGGGGGACGCCGCGCTCATCACGGCGAGCGTGTTCGCCGGCGCGGTGGGTGCCTGGACGCTCGTCACGATGGTCCGGGAGATCCTCCGGGGCCACTTTGGGCTCGACATCCTCGCCGTCACAGCCATTGTCGCGACCCTGCTCGTGGGCGAGTACATCGCCGCCGTGATCATCGTGCTCATGCTCTCCGGCGGCGAGGCGCTCGAGGACTACGCCGCCGGGAGGGCCAAGCGCGAGCTCACCGCCCTGCTCGACCGCGCCCCCAGGGCGGCGCACCGGCAGGCGGCGGACGGGACCGTGGAGGACGTGGCGCTCGAGGAGGTCATGCCGGGGGACCTGCTCGTGGTGCGTCCCGCCGAGGTGGTCCCGGTCGACGGCACCCTCGAATCCCCGGCCGCGACCTTCGACGAGTCCTCCCTGACGGGGGAGAGCCTCCCCGTGGACCGGCTGGCCGGCGAGCCCGTCCTCTCCGGCTCCATCAACGGGACAGGGGCGGCCGTGCTCCGTGCCACGGCCACCGCGGCGGACAGCCAGTTCTCCCAGATCGTGGCGCTCGTCCGCGAGGCCGCCGCGAGCCGGGCGCCGGTGGTGCGCCTCGCGGACCGGTACGCCGTCCCCTTCACGCTGTTCTCCCTCGCCGTCGGCGGGGTCGGCTGGTGGGTCTCCGGCGACCCTCGGCGGTTCGCCGAGGTGCTCGTGGTCGCCACGCCGTGCCCGCTGCTCATCGCGGCCCCCGTCGCCTTCATGGGCGGCATGAGCCGGGCCGCGAAGCACGGCGTGATCGTCAAGGGCGGCGCGGTGCTCGAGCTGCTCTCCCGGGTGAAGACCGCCGCCTTCGACAAGACCGGCACGCTCACGCGCGGGCGTCCCGAGCTCGTCGCGGTCCGGCCCGAGCGCGGGTTCGACGCCGAGCAGCTCCTCACGCTCACCGCCTCCGCCGAGCAGTACTCGACCCACGCGCTCGCCGCCTCCGTGGTCGAGGCGGCCGTGGCCCAGGGGGTCGTCCTCCTCCCGGGCGGGGGAGCGGAGGAGGCCGCGACGAACGGAGTCCTCGCCGAGATCGCCGGCCAGCGCGTCCTCGTCGGCAAGCGGGCCTTCGTGGCGGCCGAGACGGGGCGCCCGATCCCCGAGCCCCCGCTCGAACCGGGGGAGCTGGCCGTCTACGTGGCGGTCGACGGCGCGTTCGCCGGCGTCGTCGTGCTGCGGGACCTCCCGCGGCCCGAGGCCCGCGCCACCCTCGCCCGCCTCGGCGACCTGGGCGCGCGGCACACGGTCATGCTCACGGGCGACGGCGCGTCGACCGCCCACAGCATCGCCTCCCACCTCGGCGTCACGGACGTGCGCCCGGAGCTGCTGCCGCTCGACAAGGTCGAGATTGTCAGGGCAGCCCAGCCGCGCCCCGTTCTCATGGTCGGCGACGGCGTCAACGACGCGCCGGTCCTCGCCGCCGCCGACGTCGGGATCGCCATGGGCGCCCGCGGCTCGACGGCGGCCAGCGAGTCCGCGGACGCGGTGGTGCTCGTCGACGACATCTCCCGGGCGGCGGATGCCGTCGAGATCTCGCAGCGCACCGTGCGGGTGGCGCTCCAGTCCATCTGGCTCGGCATCGCCCTGAGCGTGGGCCTGATGGCGGTAGCCCTCACCGGCCTGCTGCCCCCCGTCGTCGGCGCCCTCCTGCAGGAGGCGGTGGACCTCGCGACCATCCTCAACGCCCTGCGCGCGATCCGCGGAGGACGGCAGACGGCGACGGCGGCCGCCCCCGCAGTGGGGACGGCCGCCGTCAGAGGCTGAGCGCTCGGGGAGACTACTGGGTGAGCTTGCTCAGCGTCGGGTCGTTGGCGTAGGCCTCCTTGGCGTTGGCCTTCGTGACGATCTGGGGCGGCAGCAGGAAGGCCGGGACCGTCTTGACGCCGTTGTTGTAGGACTTGTCGTCGTTGATGTCCGGCTTCTGGCCCGCCTGGAGCTTCTTGACCATGTCGATGGCCTTGGCCACGAGGTTGCGGGTGTCCTTGTTGATGGTCGAGTACTGCTCGCCCGCCATGATGGACTTGACCGACTCGACCTCGGAATCCTGGCCGGTGACGACCGGGACCGGCTTTCCGGCGCTCTTCACCGAGGTGATGATCGCGCGGGCCAGGGTGTCATTCGGGGACAGCACGCCGTCCAGCGGCGCGGAGTTGTAGCTCGCGGCGAGGATGGTGTCCATGCGCTTCTGCGCGTTCTCCGCCTTCCAGCCCTGGGTCACGGCCTGGTCGAAGGACTTCTGGCCCGAGAGCACCTTGAGCGTGCCGTCGTCGATCTTGGGCTGGAGGATGTTCATCGCCCCATCCCAGAAAACCTTCGCGTTGGCGTCGTCAGGGGACCCGGCGAACAGCTCGACGTTGTACGGGCCGTTCGGCTTCTTCGCCTTCATGCCGTCCAGGAGCGCCTGGCCCTGCAGCTGGCCGACCTTGTAGTTGTCGTACGCGACGTAGTAGTCCACCGCGTCCGTGTTCTTCAGGAGGCGGTCGTAGGCGATGACCGTGGCGCCGGCGGCCTTGGCCTGCTGCACCTGGGTGCCCAGCTGGGAGCCGTCGATGGCGCCCACGATGATGACCTTGGCGCCCTTGGTGACCATGGCCGAGATCTGGTTCTGCTGCTCCGAGACGCCACCGTTGGCGAACTGGACATCCGGGTTGAAGCCCGCAGCCTTGAGCCCATCGTTGAACAGCCCCTCCGCGAGGACCCAGTTCTCCGACGTCTTCTGGGGGAGGGCGACGCCGATCGTCGAGCCCGCGGGGAACCCGCCGGTGCCGCCGCTGGCGCTGCTGGAGCTGCTCGACTCCGAGCGTCCGCAGCCTGTCAGTGCGAGCGCCGCGATGGCCACGACGGCCGCGGCCTTTCCTGCCGTACCGAACATGCGCATGGTTTCTGCTTTCTGTGGTTTCCTATGGATCCGGTTGCGGAATCGTGGGGGTCTGGTGGTGCCCGGAAGGGGAGGCGCCGGCCGCGCCCGGGCGCGCGGCCGGCGTCGTGCGTCAGGCGTCCTTGGCGAGGACTTCGCTGGTCTTGGTGGTCTCGTCCGGCTGGAGCGGGGTCCCGGTGGTGCCGGTGCCGCCCCGGCCGCCGCCGGCGCCGCGGAGGAGCAGACCGATGATGGAGCGGCGTCCCTGGGACTTCTGGTAGACGTCGAACGCGACGGCGGCGAGGAGGACGAGGCCCTTGATGATGGCGGTGCGGTCCGCGCCGATGCCGAGGAGCTGGAGGCCGTTGTTGAGCACGGCCATGACGAGGCCACCGACGATCGAGCCGATCACGGTGCCGACGCCGCCGGTGACGGCGGCGCCGCCGATGAACACGGCCGCGATCGCGTCGAGCTCCCAGCCGGTGCCGTCGAACGGGCCGGAGGCGGTGGAGCGGGCCACGAAGACCATGCCGGCGAGGGCGGCGAGGATCGCCATGTTCATCATCACCAGGAAGTTGACCTTCTTGGACTGGACGCCGGAGAGCTCGGCCGCGTGGCGGTTGCCGCCGACGGCGTAGACGTGGCGGCCGATCACGGTCTTGGAGGAGATGAAGCCGTAGATGAGCACGAGGACGCCGAGGATGATGCCCGGGACCGGGAAGGAGGTGCCGGGGCGGCCGGTGGCGAAGAGGTAGGTCGCGTAGAGGATGGCGGCGCTGATGAGCACGAGCTTGGTCACGGTGACCCACAGTTCGGGGACCTCGGCGCCGAGCGCCCTGGCCTCGCGGCGGGAGCGCAGCTCGAAGAAGACCACCGCGGCGACGCCGATGATGCCGATCAGGAGCGTGAGGTTGTTGTACCCGGTGTCCGGGCCGATCTCGGGCAGGTAGCCGGCGCCGATGAACTGGAAGTCCTTGGGGACGGGGACGGTGTTGGACTGGCCGATCCACTGGTTCACGCCGCGGAAGATGAGCATGCCGGCGAGGGTCAC
Source organism: Sinomonas sp. RB5 (assembly GCF_054063535.1). Classification (NCBI taxonomy): domain Bacteria; kingdom Bacillati; phylum Actinomycetota; class Actinomycetes; order Micrococcales; family Micrococcaceae; genus Sinomonas; species Sinomonas sp. RB5. Next base: position 16,706 of record NZ_JBSSGJ010000006.1, on the reverse strand, counting down.
GATGAAGGCGGGGATGCCGATGTAGGCGACCCAGAAGCCCTGCCAGGCGCCGATGACCGCGCCGATGACGAGGCCGAGGATGATCCCGACCCAGGAGGGAAGGCCCCAGTCCCGCATCGCGATGGCGACGATGATGCCGACGGCGGCGGCGATCGAGCCGACGGAGAGGTCGATGTGGCCGGCGATGATCACGAGGACCATGCCGATGGCCAGGATCAGGATGTACGAGTTGCCGTTGAAGAGGTTGATCACGTTGTCCGGCGTGAGCGTGAGCCCGCCGGTGAGGATCTGGAACAGGATGATCAGGGCCACGAGGGCGAAGATCATCCCGAACTGGCGGCTGTTGCCGCCGAAGAGCTTCTTGAGGGCGTCCATGGTTGGTCCTTCGTCTCTCAGGCTGCCTTGCGGGCCTGGGTCATGAGCTTCATGAGGCTCTCCTGCGTGGCCTCTTCCTTGGTCAGGACGCCGGTGATGGCGCCCTCGAAGATCGTGTAGATGCGGTCCGAGAGTCCCAGCAGCTCGGGCAGCTCGGAGGAGATCACGATCACGCCCTTGCCCTGGCTGGCCAGGCGCTGGATGATCCCGTAGATCTCGTACTTCGCGCCGACGTCGATGCCGCGGGTGGGCTCGTCGAGGATCAGCAGCTCGGGATCCGTGAACATCCACTTGGCCAAGACGACCTTCTGCTGGTTCCCGCCGGAGAGCTTGGCGACGCCCTCGTCGACGTTGGGGGTCTTGGTCCGCAGCGAGCGGCGGTACTCCTCGGCGACCTGGTACTCGCGGTTGCGGTCGACGACGAGGCCCCGGGTGATCTTCTTCAGCGCGGCCGAGACGGTGGTCGTCTTGATGTCGTCGAGCAGGTTCAGGCCGAGGGACTTGCGGTCCTCGGTGACGTAGCCGAGGCCCGCCTCGATCGCCTGGGAGACGGTGTGCATGCGGACCTCCTTGCCGTTCAGGTAGGTGTGCCCGGAGATGAACTTGCCGTAGGAGTGGCCGAAGATGCTCCGGGCCAGCTCGGTCCGGCCGGCGCCCATGAGCCCGGCGAAGCCGACGATCTCGCCCTTGCGGACGAAGAAGTCGGAGCCCTTGCACACGAGCCGGTCGGCGATCACGGGGTGCTGCACCGTCCAGCCCTTGGCCTCGAACAGGACCTCGCCCACGGTGGGGGTGTGGTCGGGGAAGCGGGACTCGAGGGTGCGCCCCACCATGCCCTTGATGATGCGGTCCTCGTCGACGCCGTCGCGCTTGACGTTGAGCGTCTCGATCGAGCGGCCGTCGCGGATGATCGTGATCTCGTCCGCGATCTGCTCGATCTCGTTGAGCTTGTGGGAGATCATGATCGAGGTGACCCCGCGGCCCTTCAGGCCCACGATCAGGTCCAGCAGGTGCTGGGAGTCGGACTCGTTCAGCGCAGCCGTCGGCTCGTCGAGGATCAGGAGCTTGACGGACTTGTTCAGTGCCTTGGCGATCTCGACCAGCTGCTGCTTGCCGACGCCGATCTCCTTGACCGGGGTGTCGGGATCGTCGGAGAGCCCGACCCGGGCGAGGAGGTCCAGCGACCGCCGGCGGGCCTCCTTCCAGTCGATCACGCCGCGGCGGGAAGGCTCGTTGCCCAGGAAGATGTTCTCCATGATGGACAGCTCGGGGATGAGCGCGAGCTCCTGGTGGATGATCACGATCCCCGCGGCCTCGCTGGCCCGGATGTCCTTGAACTCCTGGACCTGGCCCTGGAAGACGATCTCCCCGGCGTAGCTCCCGTGGGGGTAGACCCCGGAGAGGACCTTCATGAGCGTGGACTTGCCAGCTCCGTTCTCCCCGCAGATCGCGTGGATCTCGCCGGCCTTCACCCTCAGGTTCACGTCCGCGAGCGCTTTCACGCCCGGGAACTCCTTGGTGATGGACCGCATTTCGAGGATGACGGGTTCGTTCGGCGCCATGTGCCCCTTGCCTCCTGGTCATCAGGTCGAACTTCATTGTCCGGCGGCCAAGGATCGGCGCCGTCTGAGTAAAAAGTAAACAATCTCTGCGGTCTTGTCGTCAAGGCTTGAACGCAATCTGAGGGTGGGGCTCCGATTCCCGGGCCCGCCGGACCCTCAGGAGTGGTGGGAGATGTCCGCGTTCTGGAACACGAGTGCGGCCGCCCCCAAGGCCTCCGCACGGGCCCCCAGGGCGGACATCGCGAGGGCGGTCGTCTCGCCCACGAGCGGCACCGCGTGGCGCAGCAGACCGCGCCTGATCGGCTCGAGGAGGATCTCCCCGAGCCCCGCGAGGGGGCCGCCGATGACGATCACCTCGGGGCTGATGAGGTTGGCGACGGCGCCGAGCGCGCGGCCGACCGCCAGCCCGGCGTCGTCGAGCACCCGCAGCACGGCCGCCGAGCCGGCGTGGGCGCGCTGGACGATCTCGTCCGGGGTCATCGGCTCGGGCTGACCCCTGCTGAGGAGCTCCGACATGATGGTGGTCGAGGCCACCGTCTCGAGGCACCCGCGGTTGCCGCAGCGGCACACGAGGCCGTGCTCCACGATCGTCGAATGCCCGATCTCGCCGGTGACCCCCACGTGCCCGTAGAAGGGCGCCCCGTTGATGATGAGCCCTGCGCCGATGCCGGAGCCGATCTTGACGAACATGAGGTTCTCGACCCCGTTGTGGGGCCCCCACGTGACCTCGCTGAGGGCCCCGAGATTGGCGTCGTTGTCGACGAAGACGGGCAGCCCGAGCCGTTCCTCGAGGTGGGCGAGGATCTGGAAGCCGACCCACTCGGGCAGGATCGCGCCCTGCACCACCGTCCCGGTCCGGTGGTCGATCGGGCCGGGGATTCCAGCCCCCACGCCCACGATGTGCTCGCGGCGCACGCCCGATTCGGCCAGCAGCCGGTCGAGCACGTTGACGGCCGCGGTGATGCTCACGTCCGCCTGGTGGCCGAGGGGCAGCATCATGCTCTCCTCGGCCAGGACCTCGTAGGCCAGGTTCGCGAGCACCACCCTCAGGTGCCGGCGCCCGAAGTCGATGCCCACCGCGACCGCCGAGTTGCTGTTGAGCCGGACGCTGAGGGCGCGCCGCCCCGAGCTGGTGGTCGGCTCGGTGGCGACCACGCTCGCGTCGCAGAGCACCTTGACGATGTTGGACACGGTGGCGGTCGAGAGGCCGGTCTGGCGGGAGAGCTCGGCCTGTGTGGCAGGGCCTGCCATGAGGGCCTCCACGATGCGCTGCTCGTTGAGCTTGCGGAGCGCTGACTGGGAGCCGGGGTTGCCGGTGCCGCTCGTCGTCGAGCGCAGGGTGGAGACCATGCCTCACAGCTTGCGCTCTGCCCCCTGTTGTCGTCAAGAAATGAACGCAAGGCGGGTCATCGTCATGGCTCGGAGCGGGCCACTAGTCTGGGGCCATGAGTCCAGTGATCGAATTCGGCGGCAAGTCTCCGGACATCCACCCGAGCGCCTTCGTGGCCCCGACGGCGTCCGTGATCGGCGACGCGCACCTGGCCGACCACTCGAGTGCCTTCTACGGGGTCTCGGTGCGCGCCGACACCGCGACCATCACGGTAGGGGCCGGGAGCAACCTCCAGGACAACGTCGTCCTGCATGCCGACGCCGGGTTCCCCTGCACGGTCGGCGCGGGCGTCTCGGTGGGCCACAACGCCGTGGTCCACGGCTGCACCGTGGAGGACAACGTGCTCGTGGGCATGGGCGCGACCATCATGAACGGGGCCGTGATCGGGGCTGAGTCGCTTGTCGCCGCCGGGGCCGTGGTCCTCGAGGGGACGCAGGTGCCCCCGCGGTCGCTCGTGGCGGGCGTGCCCGCGAAGGTGCGCCGCGAGCTCACCGACGAGGAGGTCCAGGGCCTGTACCGGAATGCCGCGCACTACGTGGACCTCGCCCGGGCCCACCGGCAGGCCAACAGCCGCTGACCCGCCGGCTCTCCGCCGAGGCCACCCGGCAGGGGGCCGAGGTCACCCCGGCGGGCGGGTCAGGCGAAGACCACCGTCCGGTGCCCGTCGAGCAGGACCCGGTGCTCGGCGTGCCACTGCACGGCCCGGCACAGGGTGCGGCCCTCCACGTCGCGGCCCATCTGCACGAGCTGCTCGGCCGTCTTCGAGTGGTCCACCCGGATGACCTCCTGCTCGATGATCGGCCCCTCGTCGAGGTCCGCGGTCACGTAGTGGGCGGTCGCGCCGATGATCTTGACCCCGCGCGCGTGCGCCTGGTGGTACGGCTTGGCGCCCTTGAACGAGGGCAGGAACGAGTGGTGGATGTTGATGGCGCGGCCCTCGAGGGCGCGGCAGAGGCCGTCCGAGAGGATCTGCATGTACCGGGCGAGGACCACGAGCTCGATCTGGTGCTCCTCGACGAGGGCCAGCAGCTTGGCCTCGGCGTCGGCCTTCGTCCCCGCATCCACCGGCAGGTGGACGAACGGCACGCCGTAGAAGTCCGCCATCGGGGCCAGCTCGGTGTGGTTGGACACGACCACGGGCACCTCGATCGGCAGGGTCCCGGCACGCTGCTGGAAGAGGAGGTCGTTGAGCGTCCGGCCGTCCTTGGAGCACATGATGAGGGTCCGCACGGGCTGGCCGCCGGTGAACAGGCCCAGCCGCATCGAGAATGCCTCCGCGACCGGCGCCAGCGACGCCTCGAGCGCCCCGCGGTCCGACTCCGTCTCGACCTCGACCCGCATGAAGAAGGTGCCCGTGTGGGGGCTCTCGTACTGCCGGGACTCGGCGATGTTGCAGCCGGCCTCGAGCAGGGCTCCGGAGACGGCGTGCACGATCCCCGGGCGGTCGGGGCAGGAGAGGGTCACGATGAACCTGTTGCGCTTCACGCGCTCTAGCGTAGCGAGCCCGGCGTGTCGCTCCGGCCGGGGGCGCCCGCCCGCTCAGCGCACGACGGCGCCCGCCTCCGCGCGCTCGGAGGCCTGCCGCAGCAGCCGGGTCGCGGCCAGTGCGGCGGCGCGTCCAGCGCGCGTCGCGCCGATGGTCGAGGCGCTCGCACCGTACCCGACGAGGAACAGCCGCGGTTCCCGGACCACACTCACGCCGTCTGGGCCCATGAGGACGCCGCCGCCGGGCTCCCGCACCCGCAGCGGGGCAAGGTGCCCGAGGGATGCCCGGAACCCGGTGGCCCAGAGGACCGCGTCGAGCTCGAGCGCGGTGCCGTCGGCGAGCACGGCTCCCGTGGGGGTGAGGCGGGCGAGCGGGCCGCGGGAGACGAGCACCCCCGAGCGGATGCCCGCCCGGTACTGCTCCGTGAGGGGCAGCCCGGTCGCGGCGGAGACGCTCAGCGGAGGCAGTCCGGCGCGGGTGCGCTCGCTGACACGCCGCTCGACGTCGGCGCCCCACTCCGCATCGAACGGCGCGTGGGTCCACTGCGGCGGCCGCCGCGTCGACCAGACGGTGCGGGCGCCCGCGGCGTCGAGCTGGAGCAGGAACTGCAGGGCGCTCGTCCCCGCCCCCACGACGAGGACGCGCTGGCCGGCGAACTCCTCGGCCGAGACGAAGTCGTGCGTGTGCAGCTGCCGGCCGCGGAACTGCTCGCGCCCGGGGTAGTGGGGCCAGTACGGCTGGTCCCAGGTCCCGGTCGCCGAGATGACGGTCTCGGCGCGCCACGCGCGCCCGTCGGCCGCGCGCACGAGGAGGGCGGCGCCGTCGTCCGCGTGCTCCACCGCGGCCACGCGGGCGGGGCGCAGCACGGGCAGCCCGAAGGCGCGCTCGTAGCCGCCGTAGTACCGGCGCACGACGGCGGAGGCAGGCTCGTGCGGGTCCGGCGCCTCGAGGGTGAGGCCGGGCAGGGAGTGGAGGTGGTGCGCGGCGTCGAAGGTCAGGGAGTCCCAGCGGTGCCGCCAGGCTCCGCCGGGGCCCTCGTTGGCGTCCAGGACCACGTAGTCCTCCCAGGGCGCGAGGCCACGCCGCTGCAGCCAGTGCGCGGCGCTGAGCCCGGCCTGCCCGGCTCCGATGACCACTGCCGCGAGGGCTTCCACACCGCACTCCATTCGTTGACGAATCAATCACCTAGGGAACGGCGCCGGGCGCCCCGATGTTCCCGGCCGGTCCACGGTAGACTGGCTGCGTCGCGACTGGCGTTGGGTGGATGACCACCGGGGAGCGGCAGACATGGGACACCGCGGATCGTACGCCTGGGCCGGGGTCGTGACGCCGTGCCTTCATGCTCCGCCGCGAGAGTTCCGCCGGGAGCGCGGAGGCCGGTAGCCTGACCAGTAGCCTCCCGCCACCTGACAATCCAGGAGATCCCGTGAGCCCCACCACTCCTCTCGTGTCCGCCGTCAGCAACCTCCCGCTCAGCGAGGTCGATCCCGAGATCGCCGCCGTCCTCGACCAGGAGCTCGGCCGCCAGCGCAACACCCTCGAGATGATCGCGAGCGAGAACTTCGCCCCGCGCGCCGTCATGGAGGCGCAGGGCTCCGTCCTGACGAACAAGTACGCCGAGGGCTACCCCGGCAAGCGGTACTACGGCGGGTGCGAGTACGTCGACGTCGCCGAGAACCTCGCGATCGACCGCGTCAAGGCCCTCTTCGGCGCCGAGTACGCGAACGTGCAGCCGCATTCGGGCGCCCAGGCCAACGCCGCGGCCCTGTCGGCGATGATCAACCCCGGGGACAAGATCCTCGGCCTCTCGCTCGCCCACGGCGGCCACCTCACGCACGGCATGAAGCTCAACTTCTCCGGCAAGCTGTACCAGGTCGCGGCCTACCAGGTCGAGCAGGACACCTTCCGCGTGGACATGGACCGGCTCCGCGAGCAGGCCCTCGCCGAGCGTCCCCAGGTCATCATCGCCGGCTGGTCGGCCTACCCCCGGCACCTGGACTTCGCCGCGTTCCGCTCGATCGCGGACGAGGTCGGGGCGCTCCTGTGGACCGACATGGCGCACTTCGCCGGCCTCGTCGCCGCGGGCCTGCACCCCTCGCCCGTGCCCCACTCCCACGTCGTGACCTCGACCGTGCACAAGACCCTGGCCGGCCCCCGCTCGGGCGTGATCCTGGCCAAGGAGGAGTTCGGCAAGAAGATCAACTCCAACGTCTTCCCCGGCCAGCAGGGCGGCCCGCTCATGCACGTCATCGCGGCCAAGGCCGTGGCGTTCAAGGTGGCCGGCTCCGAGGAGTTCAAGGAGCGCCAGCAGCGCACCCTCGAGGGCGCGAAGATCGTGGCCGAGCGCCTCTCGCAGCAGGACGTGGCGGACGCCGGTGTGTCCGTCCTCACCGGCGGCACGGATGTGCACTTGGTCCTCGTGGACCTGCGCCACTCCCAGCTCGACGGCCAGCAGGCGGAGGACCTCCTCCACGAGGTCGGCATCACCGTCAACCGCAACGCCGTCCCGTTCGACCCGCGCCCGCCGATGGTCACCTCGGGGCTGCGGATCGGCACCCCGGCGCTCGCGACCCGCGGGTTCGGCGCCGCCGAGTTCACCGAGGTCGCCGACATCATCGCCACCGCGCTGAAGGGCGGCGCCGATGCCGACGCCCTCCGCGCCCGCGTCGCGAAGCTCGCCGAGGACTTCCCGCTCTACCCCGGCCACGAGGAATGGTGAGCGGAACGATGACCTCTCAGACAGCGGGCCGTGCCGTCGTCCTCGACGGCAGGGCCGCCTCGTCCGCCATCAAGGAGGAGCTGGCCGAGCGCGTCGCAGCGCTCAAGGCCCGCGGGGTCACCCCCGGCATCGCCACGGTGCTGGTGGGCGCGGACCCGGCCTCGCAGCTCTACGTGGGCATGAAGCACAAGCAGTCCGAGGCGATCGGGATGAACTCGATCCAGCGCGAGCTGCCGGCCGATGCCACCCAGGAGCAGGTCGAGGCCCTCATCGACGAGCTCAACGCGGATCCCGCGTGCCACGGGTACATCGTGCAGCTGCCGCTGCCGAAGCACCTCGACACGGACGCGATCCTCGAGCGGATCGACCCGGCCAAGGACGCCGACGGCCTGCACCCGACCAACCTCGGCCGGCTCGTGCTGAACGTCAGCGGCACGATCGACACGCCGCTGCCGTGCACGCCGCGGGGCGTGATCGAGCTCCTGGCCCGCAACGGCTACGACCTCAAGGGCAAGCACGTGGTCGTGGTGGGGCGCGGCGTCACGATCGGCCGGCCGATCCCGCTGCTGCTGACGCGCCGCGAGATCAACGCGACCGTCACCATCACCCACACGGGCACCACGGACCTGTCGGAGCACCTGCGCCGCGCGGACGTGATCGTGGCCGGCGCCGGCGTCAAGCACATCGTCAGGCCGGAGGACGTCAAGCCCGGCGCTGCCGTGCTGGACGTCGGCGTCACCCGGGAGACGGACCCCGAGACGGGCAAGTCGAAGGTCTACGGCGACGTCCATCCCGAGGTCGCCGAGGTGGCCGGCTACGTCTCGCCGAACCCCGGCGGCGTGGGCCCCATGACCGTGGCGCTGCTCATGACCAACGTGGTCGAGGCCGCCGAGAGGGCAGCCGGCGTCGCCTGATTCTGAAGGTCACCTTCTGGGAATCATCTTCTGGGGGTCACCTTCTGGAAGTCACCTCGTGTGACTCCCAGAAGGTGACCCCCAGATTCGTGTGGGGGCGCCGTCCCGCGGCCCGTACTCCCACGGGAGCAGCCGGGCGGCGCATCTGTGCCTCCCGTACGACGACGGCGGCCCGCCCCCGCGCGTAGGCTCGGCCCCATGCAGGGGTGGAGTGGGGCGCGGCCGCGCCAGGCGTGGGCGCACGGCCGCGCCCCGTGGCCCATCAGGGTCGCGGCCGTCGTGGTGCTCGCCCTCGTGCAGGTGTTCGGCACGCACGGGGCGGCGTTCCGCCAGCCGGGGGCCCGCCCCCTCGATGCCCTCGCGGTCGTCCTCCTCGTGGCCGGTCCCGCGCTCCTGCTCGCGCTCGCCCGCAGGCCAGGCCCCGCTGCCGCCGCCGTCGTTGCGGTGACCCTCGTCTACTTCGGGCTCGGCTACCCGTGGGGTCCCGTGCTCGCCTCGCCGGCCCTCGCCCTCGCGCTCGCGACGGCGGCGGGCGCCCGCCGCTGGACCTGGGCCGCCGGGCTGGCCGTCGTCGCCGCCGCGGCCGCCTGGACCCTGCCCGCCGGCAACTGGCTGGGGGCCGGAGCGGCCGCGGCCTGGACCGTCGTCGTGCTGCTGCTCGGCGAGGGGCTGCGCGTGCGCCGGGAGCGGGCCGCGGCCCGGCGCCGGGAGTGGGAGTCCCACCGCCGCGAGGTCCGCGACCAGGAGCGCCTCGAGCTCGCCCGCGACATCCACGACATCGTGGCCCACTCCCTCTCCCTCATCAACGTCAGGGCGAGCGTCGCCCTGCACCTCGCCGAGAAGAACCCCGGCGAGCTCGTGCCCGCCCTCGAGGCCATCAAGCACACGAGCCACGAGGCCCTCGGCGAGGTGCGCGAGCTCCTCGGTGTGCTGCGCCAGGACGCGCCCGTCACCCCCGAGGACCCGCTCGGCCGGATTCCGGGGCTCATCGAGGATGCGCGGGGGACCGGGCTCGAGGTGACGCTCGACGCGCGGCTGGACCCGCCGCCGTCGTCCTCCATCCAGCGGGTGGTGCACCGCGTGGTCCAGGAGGCGCTCACCAACACCGTGCGGCACGCCGGCGCGCACCGCGCCGACGTGCGGATCGCGCGCGAGGGCGGCCGCGTCGTCGTGGACGTGCACGACGACGGCACCGGCCTCCGCGGGTCCCTCCCCGGCGCGGGGATCACCGGCATGCGCGAACGCGTCGCCTCGCTCGGCGGCACCCTCACGCTCACCGACCGCGGCGGCCTCCAGGTGCACGCGGAGCTGCCCGAGGGGAAGACGGGGGAGGGCCGATGATCCGCATCCTGGTGGTCGACGACCAGGCGCTCCTGCGCGCCGGCTTCCGTGCGCTCCTCGACGCCGAGCCGGACATGGAGGTGGTCGGCGAGGCGGGGACCGGGGCGGACGCCGTGGCCGCGGCGGCGAGGCTCGCGCCCGACGTGGTCCTCATGGACATCCGCATGCCCGGCGGCGACGGGCTCGAGGCGACGCGGTCGATCCTCGCCGCGCCCCCGGACGGCCTGAAGGTCATCATCCTGACCACGTTCGAGCTGGACGAGTACGTCACGGGCGCGATCCGGGCCGGCGCGAGCGGCTTCCTGGTCAAGGACACGGAGCCGGCGGACCTCGTGCGGGCCGTGCGCGCCGTGCACGACGGCGACGCCATGCTCTCGCCGTCCGTCACCCGCAGGCTGCTCGCGCGCCTTGCGGCCGAGCGGACGCCCGCGGCCGAGGCGCCCGCGGTGGACATCAGCGGCCTCACCGAGCGCGAACGCGAGGTCGTCTCCCTGGTCGGCCAGGGCCTCAACAACGCCGAGATCGGCGCGCGCCTGTTCATCACGCCGCTCACGGCGAAGACCCACGTCTCGCGCGCCATGACCAAGCTCGGGTTGCGTGATCGGGCCCAGCTGGTGGTCCTTGCCTACGAGTCGGGGCTGGTGCGGCCGGGCTGGCTCGGCTGAGCGCCGGCGGGCGCGTCCCGGGCGTAGGTCCGCATGATCCCCGCGGAGTAGGCCGCCCCCGCCAGATGACTCCGCGGGGCCGATGCCGGAGCAGGGCCGGCTGAGAAGACTGGAATCAGCGGCTGAAGTCCAGCCGACACAGTCCCAAGGAGACCGCCATGTTCGCCGTCCTCGATGCCACAGCCGCCGCCGACCCGACCGCCCACTGGGCCGGCCCCTGGTTCCCGTGGTTCCTGATCTTCCCGCTGTTCTGGATCCTCGCTCTGGGCCTCTTCTTCTTCATCGGCCGCCGCATGTGGTGGGGGCGCCGCGGGCAGGCGGCGGGCGCCGGGCGCTTCGGTCCGGGCCACTACCCGGGGCCCTTCCCGGCTGGCCCTGCGGCCGCCGAGGAGATCCTGCGTGAGCGCTACGCGCGGGGCGACATCGATGAGACCGAGTACCGCCAGCGCCTCGAGGTCCTCCGCGGCGCCGAGCCGGGACCCTACTACCAGCCCTGAGCCCTGCCGTCTGGGAGGCACCTTCTGAAGGGCAGCTTCTGGGAGTCACCTTCTGAAGGGCAGCTTCTGGGAGGCACCTTCTGAAGGGCAGCTCCTGGGAGGCACCTCCTGTGGGTCGCGACCGAGGGCCGGGAACCGAAGGTCACGCTAGGTGACTCTCAGGACCTGACCCCCAGAAGGTGACTCTCAGGAGGTGACTCCCAGAACGGATGGGCGGTCAGGCCTCCGCGGCCACGGGCTCGGCAGAGCGGTTCGGGCCGAAGACCGTGGCGCCGGTGGCCTGCTCGGCCTCGTGGTCGGGCCCGAGCGGGATGCCCCGCCGGTCGCGCAGGCACAGGACCGCGCCGATCGAGACGAGCGTCGCGACGAGCAGGTAGGCCGAGACCGCGGCAGTGGAGCCGGTGGCCTGCAGGAGCGCCTGGGCGATGGTCGGGGCGAAGGCGCCGCCGAGGATCGCCCCGATGGCGTAGGAGATCGAGACGCCGGAGAAGCGCACCGAGGCCGGGAAGATCTCCGCGTACCACGCGGCCTGGGGGCCGTAGGTGAGGCCCAGGCCGATCGAGAGCAGCACCAGGCCGGCGTAGAGGCCGCCGAGGTTGCCCAGGTTGACGAACCAGAACAGCGGGAACACGATCAGGGCCTGGAAGGCGAAGCCGATGAGGTAGGTGGCCTTCCGGCCGATCTTGTCGGCGAGGATGCCGGCCACGAGGGTGGATACGAACCACATGGCGGAGGCGACGGTGGCCGCGAGCAGCACGGCGGTCGCGTCCATCTTGAGCTTGCTGGTCGCGTAGCCCTGGATGAAGCCGCCGGTGGTCATGTAGCCGACGGCGTTGTTGCCCACGAACACGAGCGCGGCGAGGATCACGAGGTGCCAGTGCTTGCGGAACAGCACGAGGATCGGCACCTTGGTCTGGCGGCCGCGCTCGGCGATCTCGGCGAACACCGGGCTCTCCTCGACGGAGCGGCGCACGAAGTACCCGACGACGATCAGCACGACGCTCAGCAGGAACGGCACGCGCCAGCCCCATTCCAGGAACGCCTTGCCGGGGGAGACCAGGCCGGTCATGATCGCCATGACGCCGGAGGCGAGCAGCATGCCGAGCGGCACGCCGAGCTGCGGGAACGCGCCCGCGAGGCCGCGCCGTTTCGCCGGCGCGTGCTCGACAGCCATGAGCACCGCGCCGCCCCATTCGCCGCCGGCCGAGACGCCCTGGAGGATGCGCAGGAGCAGCAGCAGGACCGGGGCAGCCATGCCAGCCTGCGAGAACGTGGGCAGCACACCGATGAGGGTCGTGGACGCGCCCATGAGGATGAGGGTGATCACGAGCATCGCCCGGCGGCCGATCACATCGCCGAAGTGCCCGGCGAGGAACGCCCCGAGCGGGCGGAAGAGGAACGAGATGCCGACGGTCGCGAACGAGAGCAGCGTGGCGATGTTCGCGCCGGCGGGCTTGAAGAACAGCTCGGCGAAGACGAGGGCCGCGCCGGTGGCGTAGATGAAGAAGTCGTACCACTCGATGGTGGTGCCGATGATCGTCGCGAACGCGACGCGTCGCTGGTTCGCTGCGGCGGAGACGGCGCCGGTGCCGGTGTGCGTCATGGCTGGTGTCCTTGCTGGCCGGCATCGTCGCTGATGCCTCATGGTGCGGCCGGGGCCGCGGGGGAACGGTGATGGCCCTGGCCCGTTCGGGCTCGGGCTCGGAGGTGGCGGTGTGACCATAGTGGCCGACACCACTTCCGAATGTAAACTTCAGATAATCGCCAAAACACTTCGAGTGAACTTATATAGGAGCCCCATGGCGGATGTGACGCTGCGACAGCTCGAGCTCTTCGCCGCCCTGCCCGACCACGACACGCTCAGCGCGGCCGCGGTCTCCCTGCACATCTCGGAATCGGCGCTCTCCCAGGCCATCACGAGCCTCGAGAAGACCGTGGGGGAGCAGCTGTGCGTGCGCCGCAAGGCCCGGGGCCTCGCGCTCACGCCGGCGGGGCAGCACTTCGCGGTGCAGGCCCGCCGCATCCTCGCGGACACCCGCGAGCTCGTCCTCGATGCGCGGCGGGGCGACGAGCTGCGCGGGCCGGTGAAGCTGGGATGCTTCGCGAGCTTCGCCACCAGCATCGTCCCCGCCCTCCTGGATGGCTTCCCGCGCCGGCATCCGGGGGTGGACCTCGAGATCACGGTCGGCACCAACGACGACCTGCTCCCGGCGCTCGACTCCGGCCGCCTCGACCTCGCCATCATGTACGACATGTTCCTGCCCGTGGGCTACAGCCGGCGCGAGATCTACGCGACCGAGCTCCAGGCGCACCTGCACCCCGACCACCCCCTGGCCTCCCGGGACGCCGTCGACCTCGCAGACCTCGCCGACGAGCCGCTGATCCACTACGAGGCGAGCCCCAGCACCGTCAACACCGTCCAGGCCTTCGCTGCCCGCGGGCTGGCGCCCACCATCGCTGCGAGGGTGCCGCAGATCATCCTCGTGGAGGCGCTCGTGGGCCGCGGGGTGGGCTACGGGCTGCTTATGTCGCGCCCCAACGTCCAGCCCGCAAGCGTCGAGGGCCTTCCGGTGGCGGTCCGGCCCCTGGACCCGCCCGCGACCCGCACCCACGTCGTGGCCATCTGGCCCGAGGACATGGCCCTCACCCCGCGCGCCACCGCGCTCCTGGACTACGCCGTCGAGAAGCTCGGCTCATACGGGCGCCCCGAGGCGCACGACGGCGCGTCCCCGGCTCGCGCTGCCGGCCCGCCCGCCGCGGGGGAGCCGGCGCCGCCGCCCGAGGGGGCGCCCCCGTTGTTGTGAAAGATTCGTTGCGGAACGTGGGGGACCGTACTAGGCTGCGACCTGTGTCACATTCCGCCTTTGCAACTGCCGGGGGGTCAGCCGTGAGTGAGGCAGGCAGGCGGACCGTCATCCGCGCCGAGCAGCTCGTGAAGGCCTACGGCGAGTTCCGCGCCGTCGACGGCGTCAGCTTCGAGGTCCCTGCCGGCGAGTCCTTCGGCCTCCTCGGGCCCAACGGGGCCGGGAAGTCGACCACCATGCGCATGATCGGCGGCGTCACCCAGCGCACCGGCGGCAAGCTCGAGATCATGGGCCTCGACCCCGAGCGCCAGGGGCCGGAGGTCCGCGCACACCTCGGCGTCGTGCCGCAGCAGGACAACCTCGACGAGGAGCTGCGGGTCCGGGACAACCTCATCGTCTACGGACGCTACTTCGGGCTCCCGATGGACTACCTGCGCCAGCGCGCCGACGAGCTCCTCGCCTTCGCCCAGCTCGAGGACAAGGCGGGCGCGAAGGTCGATTCGCTCTCCGGCGGCATGAAGCGCCGCCTTACCATCGCCCGCTCCCTGGTCAACGAGCCCAAGATCCTGCTCCTCGACGAGCCCACCACCGGCCTCGACCCGCAGGCGCGCCACGTCCTGTGGGACCGCCTGTTCCGCCTCAAGGAGCAGGGCGTCACGCTCGTGCTGACCACGCACTACATGGACGAGGCCGAGCAGCTGTGCGACAGGCTCATCGTCGTGGACAAGGGCCGCATCATGGCCGAGGGCTCGCCCGCCGCGCTCATCCGTGAGCACTCGAGCCGGGAGGTGCTCGAGGTGCGCTTCGGCGCGGAGCGGAATGCCGCCGTCGTCGGCCAGCTCGAGGGCGTCGGCGACCGCGTCGAGGCGCTGCCGGACCGCGTGCTCGTCTACGCCGCGGACGGCGAGCGGGCGCTCGAGCTCATCCGGGCCCGCGGGCTGCACCCCCTCACCTCGCTCGTGCGGCGGGCCTCGCTCGAGGACGTCTTCCTGCGCCTGACGGGACGGTCGCTCATTGACTGATGCCGCACGGACCCGGCTCGCGGCGCACGCCCCGGAGGTCTCGGCGGCCAAGGCGCGCCGCTGGGGCTCGTTCTACTTCGCCGAGCACGTGCTCCGCTCGATGCGGGCCTACCTCGTCACGATCGTCGTCACGAGCGTCGGGAATCCGCTGCTGTACCTGTTCTCGATGGGGGTGGGGCTCGCCTCCATCGTGGACAGGAGCGCCGGCGGGGCGCATGGCGCGTTCGGCGGCGTGGGGTACCTCCCGTTCGCCGCCCCGGCCCTGCTCGTCTCGAGCGCCGTCATGACCAGCGCCAACGAGATGATGTTCCCCGTCATGGATGGGTTCAAGTGGCGCCGGTTCTACTACGGCCCGCACGTCACGCCGCTCGTGCCGGGCCAGCTGGCCGCGGGCCACATCATGGCCGTGGGGGTGCGCCTGACACTTCAGTGCCTCGTGTTCTTCCTCATCATGCTCGCGTTCGGCGCCGCCCCGGGTCCGTGGGCGTGGCTGCTCGTGCCGATCGGGGTCTTCGCCGGGATGGCCTTCGGCGCGCCGCTCATGGCCTACTCGGCACACATCGAATCGGAGAACTTCCAGTTCTCGATGATCCAGCGCTTCATCGTCATGCCCCTGTTCCTGTTCTCCGGCACGTTCTACCCGCTCGCGACCATGCCGGTGGGCATGCAGTGGATCGGCTGGATCTCGCCGCTGTGGCACGGGAACGAGCTCGGCCGGATGGCCTCCTACGGCCTGAGCGAGCCGGGCTGGCTCGTGGCGGTGCACGTGCTGTACCTGGGCGCGCTCGGTGCCGTGGGCATCTGGTGGGCGCGGAGGAACTACGCGAAGAGGATGGGCAAGTGAGCGCCCTGACGGACGAGGACTACGCGATCACGGAGGGCGGCCGTCCCCTCGGGGCCCTGTACGCGGGCAACGCGCGCGCCGTGATCGAGCGCGGGTTCCGGGTCATCAAGAGCCAGAACTGGATCATCCTCGTCTCCGGATTCTTCGAGCCGGTGTTCTACCTGCTCTCGATGGGGATCGGGCTCGGCAGCCTGGTGGGAACCGTCACCGGGCCCGGCGGCGCGCCCATCTCCTATGCGGCGTACATCGCGCCCGCACTCCTGGCGGTCTCCGCCATGAACGGGGCCATCTACGACTCCACGTGGAACGTGTTCTTCAAGATGCACTTCGGCAAGCTCTACCAGGGCATGCTCTACACGTCCCTCGGCCCGCTCGACATCGCGATGGGCGAGATCTTCATGGCCCTGTTCCGCGGCTTCCTCTACGCGCTGGGCTTCACCGGCGTCATGGGCGTCATGGGCCTCATCACCACCCCGTGGGCGCTCCTGCTCGTGCCGGCGTCGGTGATGGTCGCCTTCGGGTTCGCGTCCTTCGGGATGGCCGTCACGAGCTACATGAAGACGTTCCAGCAGATGGACATGATCACGTTCGTCATGCTGCCCATGTTCCTGTTCTCCGCGACGTTCTACCCGCTGTCGGTCTATCCGGTGCCGGTGCAGTGGATCGTGCAGGCCTTTCCGCTCTGGCACGGCGTGGAGCTCATGCGGCAGATCAGCATCGGGGCGTTCAGCTCCGCCACGGGTGTGCACCTGCTCTACTACGCGGTCATGATCCTGGTGGGGGTCGCCTTCACGACCGGCCGGCTCCGGTCCCTGTTCCTGCGCTGACGGCCGGGGGCATCCTTCCGCCCGACCCGCCCTCGAGCCCCGTTTCGGGTACGCATCTCGTCGCCCTTTCGGGCTTTCGGGTACGCACGACGGCGGGTGCCCGACCCGCGCGGGCCGGGCACCTGCCGTCGTCCCCGCCGCCTGCGTACCCGAGACGGGGAAAGCGCGACTGTGAAGTCTCGGGACTGAATGGACACTTCTGTCTCAGGTGAGTGTGGACAGTGTGTCTCACGAGTCCGTGGACACTTCGGGCCTCTGAT